>NZ_DAOQZV010000028.1:0-20831 GCF_035343835.1 Nostocoides sp.
TCCAGTCCGGCACCTACAATTCGCGCCTCCTGGTGCCCGAGGGGCTCGCCGGGGAGCGGGTGGACGCGGCCCTCGCGCGACTGCTGGGCTTGAGCCGGACGGCAGCGGCCGACCTCGCGGCTGCCGGCGAGGTGTCGGTCAATGGCACGGTGGTCGGCAAGTCCGCCCGTGTCGCCGACGGCGACCTGCTCGATGTGACCATCCCGGCGCCGGCGGTGGGTCCGAGCATTGAGCCGACCCCTATACCGGACCTGCAGATCGTCCACGACGACGACGACATCGTCGTGGTCGACAAGCCACCGGGGGTGGCCGCGCACCCGAGCGTCGGCTGGTCGGGCCCGGATGTGTTGGGGGGGCTGCTGGCAGCGGGCTACCAGATCACCACGTCCGGGGCGAGCGAGCGGCAAGGAATCGTCTCCCGGCTGGACGTCGGGACCTCGGGGCTGATGGTAGTTGCCAAGAGCGAGTACGGCTACAGCCGCCTCAAGCAGGCTTTCCGGTCGCGCTCGGTCGACAAGACCTACCACACGCTCGTGCAGGGCCTGCCTGATCCCCTCTCGGGCACCATCGACGCGCCCATCGGGCGGCACCCCGGCCACGACTACAAGTTCGCGGTCATGGACTCCGGTCGGCACAGCGTGACCCACTACGAGTTGGTCGAGGCCTTCCGCGCGGCGTCCCTGCTAGAGATCAAACTCGAGACCGGCCGGACGCATCAGATCCGCGTGCACTTCAGCGCCCTGCGCCATCCGTGCGTCGGCGACTTGACGTATGGCGCGGACCCCGTCTTTGCGCGCCGGCTGCGGTTGGAACGGCAATGGCTCCACGCCGTCGGGCTCGGATTCGAACACCCCGGCACCGGGGAATGGGTCACCTTCACCAGCGACTACAGCCCCGATCTGGAGCGGGCGCTCGACCTGCTGTGAGGCCCCGCCGACCTCTGGGTATGCGGCTCAGGTGTGGACTGTCCCGCCAGTGGGCCGGCTAGTCGAGGAGCCGGGCCGGGACGATCGTGACGGCGAAGGGGAGCACAGCCGCCCACGGCTGCTCGCCGGTGACGTGCGCGATCTGGCAGTAGGTGTCGCCGTCCAGCGCGTATGCCATGACCGCCGGCATCTCGAGGTCGACCAGCCAGAAGCTCGGGCAGCCGGCGCGGGCGAAGCGAGGCATCGTGAGAAAGACATCGACCAGACGGGTATTGGGCGACAGGATCTCGATGACCAACTCCGGCACGGCGTCGGCAACCATGCCGAGCGTCCACTCGCGTTGGTCCAGCACCAGCGTCCTAGCGGTCATGGTGCTCCTGTCGGGTCATGGACTCCGCGCCGACCCGTGGACTACGCCCCTGAGGCGGTCACCAGGGTCGGTCCCGGAGGTGATCGGGGTGGGTAGGGGGTCGGGTCAGGGCGGCACCGCGATGTGCGCGGGCCTAGGCCGGCGCACAGTTGAGGACATGACCACCACAGCCAGCACCCACACCGGACTCGACCGCTTCTTCGAGGTTCTCCACCGCAGCCCGATCGTCCGCAGCGACGACCGCGTCATCGCCGGCGTCTGTGGCAGCGTCGCTGCCCGCCTCGGCGTCTCCGCCAAGGCCGTCCGGATCGCCGCCGTCGTCCTCGCCTTCTTCGGACCCGCCTTCGGTCTCTATCTGGCCGCCTGGCTGCTCCTCCCAGACACCCGCGGCCGAGTCACCTTCGAGCGTGCGGTGCGCGGCGGGGAGGGCAAGGCCATCGCCCTGACCGTCGTGGCCGGCCTGGTCCTGCTCAGCGACATCGGCGTGCATCACCCCTTCGGCTGGTTCGCGCTCGCGGTTGCCGCGATCGTCCTCGGATCCTTCGTCGTCGGTCGTGGCCCCGCAGGGGGGCGCCGCGGCCGGCGGCCGGTGACCGAGCCGTATGCCGGTGCCACGGCATACGTCCCGCCCACCTATGCGCCGAGCTACCCGGACGCGCCGGCCCCGCAGGGCCACGTGCCCCCGCAGGACGCGCCGCGCTACTGATCGTCAGCGGCTCAACCCCACCCGCGCCCGCCGTCACCCCCGACGGCGGGCGCGGTCCCTTTGCGTCACGCGCCGTGTCGCGTGAGCGAAACGCCGAGCGGCATGCGGACACGCCGAGGGCTGTCGGTGGGGCGTCCTAGACTCCAAGTCCCATGTCTGATTCCCCGCTCTCGCCCACCGCGCCGGACAACTTCGTCCATCTGCACGTCCACACCGAGTACTCCATGCTCGACGGGGCCGCGCGGATCGACGAGCTGCTCAAGGCCGCGGCCGATCAGGGGATGCCGGCGATCGCAACGACCGACCACGGCTACATCTACGGTGCCTACGAGTTCTGGTCCAAGGCCCGCAAGTACGACATCAAGCCGATCATCGGGGTCGAGGCCTATGTCACGCCCGGCACCGCGCGCCGCGACAAAACGCGCGTCAAATGGGGTGACGGCGGGCGCGACGACATCGGCGGCAATGGCGCCTACACCCACATGACCTTGCTCTCGCGCACCACCGAGGGCATGCACAACCTTTTCCGGATGAGCTCGCTGGCCTCGCTCGAGGGGCACTATTACAAGCCCCGCATGGACCGCGATCTGCTCAGCCGCTATGCCGGCGGCCTGATCGGCACGACCGGCTGTGTCGGCGGCGAGATCCAGACGCGCCTGCGTTTCGGGCAGTATGCCGAGGCGCGCCAGACGGCGAGCGAACTGCAGGACATCTTCGGCAAGGAGCACTTCTACGCCGAGATCATGGATCACGGGCTCGGCATCGAGCGCCAGACCCGAGCGGAGTTGCTGCGGCTGGCCAAGGAGTTGCAGTTGCCGCTGCTGGCGACCAACGACCTGCACTACACCAATGCCGAGGACGCGAAGGCGCATGCGGCCCTGCTGTGCGTGCAGTCCGCGTCGACGTTGATGGACCCGGGCCGGTTCAAGTTCGATGCGGACTCCTTCTATCTGCGCAGCGCCGCCGAGATGCGGGCGCTGTTCCGAGAGTTGCCGCAGGCGTGCGACAACACCTTGCGCATCGCCGAGCAGTGCGAGGTCTCCTTCGTGGAGAAGGAGGGGCAGTACATGCCCCGTTTTCCCTGCCCGCCGGGGGAGGACGAGACGTCGTGGTTCATCAAGGAGGTCGAGACCGGCCTGCAGGCGCGCTATCCGGGCGGGGTGCCCGACGCCTCCCGCACGCAGGCGGCATACGAGATCGACATCATCGTCAGCAAGGGCTATGCCGGCTACTTCCTCGTCGTCGCCGACTTCATCAACTGGGCCAAGGACCATGGCATCCGGGTCGGCCCCGGCCGCGGGTCGGGTGCCGGGTCGATGTGCGCTTATGCCATGCGGATCACCGATCTCGACCCGCTGCGGCACGGTCTGATCTTCGAGCGCTTCCTCAACCCCGAGCGGCCCTCGATGCCCGACTTCGACGTCGACTTCGACGAGCGGCGCCGCGGTGAAGTCATCCGCTATGTGACCGAGAAGTACGGCGACGACCGGGTTGCGCAGATCGTCACCTACGGCACGATCAAAGCCAAGCAGGCGGTCAAGGATGCCGCGCGGGTGCTCGGGCACCCGTTCGCAATGGGGGATCGGCTGACCAAGGCGATGCCGGCCGATGTGATGGGCAAGGGCGTGCCCTTGAAGGGCATCTTCGATGCCGAGCACCCGCGGTATGCCGATGGCGCCGACTTCCGCGCCATCCACGCCGAGGAGCAGCCGGTCCAGGAGATCGTCGCGACCGCGATTGGCCTCGAGGGCCTCAAGCGGCAGGCCGGAGTGCACGCCGCGGGCGTCATCATGTCCAGCGAGCCGCTGACCGACTTAATCCCGATCATGAAGCGGGAGCAAGACGGGCAGATCATCACCCAGTTCGACTATCCGAGTTGCGAGCAACTCGGGCTAGTCAAGATGGACTTCCTGGGTCTGCGCAATCTGACGGTCCTCGATGACGCGATCGACAATATTCGCGACAATCGCGGCGAGGAGATCGATCTCGACGCGCTCTCGGAAACCCTCGACGATCCGGCCACCTATCAACTATTGGCGCGCGGGGACACGCTGGGCGTTTTCCAGCTCGACGGCGGCGGCATGCGCACCCTGCTCAAGTTGATGCAGCCGGACAATTTCGAGGACATTTCCGCGGCGCTCGCGCTCTATCGCCCGGGCCCGATGGGCGTCGACGCGCACACCAACTTTGCCTTGCGCAAGAACGGCAAGCAGGAGGTCGTCCCGCTCGACCCCAAGCTGGCCGGGAAGCTCGAACCAGCGATGGTCGCGGCCCTTGAGCCCATCTTGGGAAATACGCATATGTTGTGCATTTATCAAGAGCAAGTAATGGAATTGGCGCAGAAATTGGCCGGCTACTCGCTCGGCACGGCCGATCTATTGCGGCGGGCAATGGGCAAGAAAAAGAAGGAGGTCATCGACGCCGAGTTCGAGAACTTCTCGGCGGGAATGCAGACCAACGGCTTTTCGCTCGCCTCGGTCACGGCGCTGTGGGATGTGCTGGTGCCCTTCTCGGACTACGCCTTCAACAAGGCCCACACTGCGGCATACGGGCTGGTGTCCTATTGGACCGGCTATCTCAAGGCGAACTATCCCGCCGAATATATGGCGGCCCTGCTGACCAGCGTCCGCGACGACAAGGACAAGTCGGCGCTCTATCTGAATGAGTCGCGGCGCATGCACATCACCGTGCTTCCGCCGTCGGTCAATGAGTCGCGGGCGAGCTTCGCGGCGGTGGGCGGCGACATCCGCTTCGGGCTGGAGGCCATCCGCAATGTCGGGCGCAATGTGGTCGATGCGATCGTGGCGGCCCGGGAGGCCAAGGGCAAGTTCACCTCCTTCGGTGACTTCCTGGACAAGGTGCCGGTGACGGTCTGCAACAAGCGGACGATCGAGTCGCTGATCAAGGCCGGAGCCTTCGACGATCTCGGTCACCCGCGGGCCGGGCTGGTGCGGGTGCACGAGGACTATGTCGAGGCCTATGTCGAGGCCAAACGTGCCGAGGCGATGGGGCAGGACAGCCTCTTCGGCAGTTTCGAGGACGAGGTCAGCATGGACTTCTCGGGGCTGCCGCCGATCCCGGCGGCGCACTGGGACAAGCGCACTCAGCTCGCGCACGAGCGCGACATGCTCGGGCTCTATGTCAGCGATCACCCGCTCTTTGGCATCGAGCATGTGCTGGCGCGCAATAGCGACACCGGCATCGCCGCTCTGCTGGAAGAGGATTCGTCCTATGAGGACAATGCGCAGGTCACCATCTCGGGCTTGGTCACTTCGATGGCGGTCAAGCGCAACAAGCGCGGCGACCCATATGCCCAGGTGACGATCGAGGACCTCGGCGGCGCGGTCGAGGTCATGTTCTTCACCAAGACCTATCTCGCCTGCCAGCATCTGCTCGCGATGGATGCTGTCTGCTCGGTCAAAGGCCGGGTGCGTCGGCGCGAGGACGGCGTGCAGTTGACCGCCGCCGACTTCTCGCTGCCCGATGTCACCGAGGGGCCGCGGGGGCCGGTGGTCATCTCGATGGACGCGACCCGCGCAACCACCCCGGCCGTGGAGAAGCTGAAGACCGTGCTGGTCTCCTATCCGGGCGCGACCGAGGTCCACCTGAAGCTCGTCCAACCGGGCCGGACGGTCCTGCTGCGCCTGGACGACCGCTTCCGGGTGAACGCCACAGAGGCACTGATCGGCGACCTGAAGGTCCTCCTGGGCGCCCGCTCGGTGAGCTGACGGGCTCGCGTTCCTATTCCTACTCCGGGTAGAGGTGTCAAAGCGGGCGCTCTGCCGCCCGCCTTGACACACCTACCCGCGGGTAGCACAGGAGGGTGGGCGCGTAGGGTGCCCTGGTGAGCCACGCCGACCTCCCGCAGCCCCCCGTCGCGCCGCAACGGCCGAGCACGCGGACGTACCACGGGCATACGGTCGAGGACCCGTATGCCTGGATGGCCGATCGTGAGGACCCCGAGCTCATCGCCTATCTGACCGCCGAGAATGCCTACGCCGACGCGCGCACCGCGCACCTGGACCCCTTGCGGGAGAGCATCTTTCGCGAGATCAAGTCGCGTGTGCAGGAGAGCGACCTCAGCGTCCCGGTCGGTGACGGCAACTGGTGGTACTACACGCGCACCATTGAGGGCGAGCAATATGCCGTGCACGCCCGCTGCCCGCGCCCCACGCCGGACGCGCCGCGACCGGAGTTGGCGGCGGGCGGCATACCGGAAGGGGAGCAAGTGCTCCTGGACGGCAATGCCGCGGCCCGGGGCCACGACTTCTTCGCCGTCGGCGCGCTCGCGGTCAGCCACGACGAGCGCTTGGTCGTCGCCGGCATCGACCTCGAAGGAGACGAGCGCTTCGCCCTGACCGTTCGCGACATCGCGACCGGTGAGGTCATCGACGACGCGATTGCGGAGGTCGGTTACGGGGCGGAGTTCGACCGGTCGGGGCACTACCTCTTCTATGTCGTTGTCGACGAGGCGTGGCGGCCCTTTCAGGTGTGGCGGCACGAGATCGGTACCCCGCGCGCGCAGGACGTCTTGATCCGGCAGGAGGACGACGAGCGCTTCTGGATGGGCCTGGGCAGCTCGCGCGAGGACCGCTTCCTGATGATCGGCCTCGGCACCAAGACCACGAGCGAGACCTGGCTGCTGCCGGCCGACGACCCGACCGGTGAGTGGCGGTGCGTGCGCGAGCGGGTCGAAGGCCTCGACTATGACGTCGAGGTCGACGACGACCGACTGCTGATCGTCCACAACGAACGCAGCCGCGAGAGCGACTTGGCGTGGGCGAGCCTGGACGAGCCGGGCGTCTGGCACCCGATTCTCGAACACGGCGCGGGCGAGCGCTTCCTCGGGGTCGATGCCTTCGCGGATTTCGTGGTGCTGAGCCTGCGCGCCGGCGGGCTGCCGGCGCTTCGGGTGCTCCCGCGCGACCCGAGCGGTCCGTCGCGTCTGGGTGCCGCGCGACCGTGGCCGGTCGATGGCGAGTTGACCGCGCTCTCCTTGGGCGACAACCCCGAGTTCGCCTCGACGGCGCTCTTGGTGACCCAGGAGAGTTTTATCCAGCCCCGCGCCACGTATGCCGTTGACCCCCTCTCGGGCGCGCGCACCCTCCTCAAGCGCCAGCCGGTGCTCGGCGATTTCGACCCCGAGCGGTATCGCGAGTCGCGCGAATGGGTGGGCAACGCAGACGGAACCCAGGTGCCCATCTCGATCGTCCGCCGGGCCGGCGTGGCCCCCGACGGCACGGCCCCCGGCTTCCTGACGGGCTACGGCGCCTACGAGATTCCCAACGACCCCTACTTCTCGGTCGCCCGCCTCAGCCTCCTCGACCGGGGGCTGGTCTATGTCGTCGCGCATGTCCGTGGGGGCGGCGAGATGGGCCGGGGCTGGTATGAGGATGGCAAGTTTGCGGCCAAGACCAACACCTTCGACGACTTCGTCGCGGTCGCCGACCACCTGCGCGGGGGCTGGGTCGACCCCACCCGCCTGGCCTGCGAGGGGGGCTCCGCGGGTGGGCTGCTCATCGGCGCGGTCCTCAACCGCGCGCCGGACCGCTTCCGGGTCGCGCTCGCCGCCGTCCCCTTCGTCGACGCCCTGACCTCAATGCTCGACCCCGACCTCCCGCTCACCGCGGGGGAGTGGGAGGAGTGGGGCAACCCGCTGGCGGAGGCCGCGGCATACGGCTGGATGGCGGGATACGCGCCGTATGACAATGTGCGCGAGCAGGCCTACCCGGCAATCCTGGCGACGACGTCGCTGCACGACACGCGTGTCCTGGTCACCGAGCCGGCGAAGTGGGTAGCGCGACTGCGCGAACGAGCGACCAACGATCCGGCGTCCGCGCCGATCCTGCTGCGCACGGAGATGTCGGCCGGGCACGGCGGCCGCAGCGGGCGGTATGACGCGTGGCGCGAGGTCGCGTGGGAGTGGGCCTTCGTGCTCGATCAGTTGGGCGCGACGCAGGCGCTCACCTGATCGTTCACCGGGGATTCGGCCAATTGGCTCCACGCTATTGGTAGCCGTTGTCGGTGGTGGCCGGTAGCGTCCCTCCCGTGCGGCCGGGGTGGCCGCGCCCTAGGGAGGTTTTGAATGCGTAAGAGCACGACCCTGCTGGCCGCCGGGGCGGTCGCGGCATTGGCTTCGGCGATGGCCGGGGCGAGCGGCGCCAGCGCCGCCGACTCCAGCGCGCGGGCGATCCCCGTGCAGCTACTGTCCTTCAACGACTACCACGGCCACCTCGAGGCCACCGATCGGCCGTTGGCGAGCGACCCGGCCGCGACGCCCGCGGGAGGCGTGGAGTACCTGTCAGCAAAGCTGACCCAATTGCGGGCCAAGGTCGGCGACAAGAACTCGCTGACGGTCGCCGCCGGCGACACCATTGGCGGCTCGACCTTCCTCTCGGGCATGTTCCACGACGAGCCGAGCGTCGAATCGCTCAATACCCTCGGCCTCGATGTCACCAGTGTCGGCAACCACGAGTTCGATGAGGGCACCGCCGAGCTGTTGCGCATGCAGAATGGTGGCTGTCACCCGGTCGACGGCTGCTACTTCCCGTCCGAGCCGTATGCCGGGGCCAAGTACCCCTATCTCGCGGCGAATGTCGTCAAGAAGTCGGACAACAAGCTGCTCCTGCCCGGCACCACGATCCGCTATGTCGGTGGCGTCCCGATCGGTTTCATCGGCCTGACGCTCAAGGGCACGCCGAGCCTCGTCGACCCCGCTGGTGTAGCCAGCGTGCGTTTCACGGACGAGATCCAGACGGTCAACCAGCAGGCGGGCGCCTTGAACCGCAAGGGGGTCAAGGCGATCGTCGTGCTGATCCACCAGGGCGGCCAGCAGGATCCCACCACCTCGAACTATGACGGGTGCGTCGGCTTCAACGGTCCGATCGCCGATATGGCGCCGAAGTTCAGCGCCCTGGTCGACGTCGTGGTCTCCGGCCACACCCACCAGCCGTATGTCTGCACCCAGAGCGACCCGCAGGGCCGGCCGCGCCTGGTCACCAGCGCCGCGTCCTATGGCCAGATGGTCACCGAGACCTACTTCACGATCAACTCGGTCAGCAAGGACGTCAACCGCAGCTCCTTCGTCTCGCACAATGTCATCGTCGACCGGGCTAATACGCCAGACCCGGCGGAGACCGCGGTCATCGGCAAGTGGCAGTCGCTCGCCGGCCCGATCGCGGGCAAGGTCGTCGGCACCGTCGCGCAGGATGTCACGGGCGACTCCAGCGGCAACCGAGGCATCGAGACCCCGATGGGTGACCTGATCGCCGACGCCATCCTCTGGGGCACCCAGTCCGGCAACACCCAGTTGGCGTTCATGAACGTCGGTGGGGTCCGGGCCAGTTTCCTGACCAACCAGATCAGCAATAGCGAGCAGCCGGGGGAGATCACCTACACCGAGGCCTACAACGTCGCACCTTTCGGCAACCTGCTGGTCTCGCTGGACATGACCGGTCAGCAGATCAAGGACACCCTGGAGCAGCAGTACGTCGCCGGTCGCCCGGGCGGTCGCGATGCGCTCGGACTCGGGGTCTCCGAGGGCTTCTCCTACACCTGGGACGCCACCCAGCCGCAGGGCAGCCGGGTCGTCCCGGGGACGATGGCCCTGAACGGCGTGCCGATGGACATGGCGGCGACTTACCGGGTCGGGACGATCAACTTCCTGGCTAATGGCGGCGACTCCTTCACCGGCTTCATGGCTGGGACCAACCTGCTCGGCGGCAAGGAGGATCTGGCCAATCTGGTCGACTTCCTCGGCGCCCACCCGGGCGTCACCCCGCCCCCGGACCGGGTCACCGGCCTCTGATTCGAGAGCCCGGGCTCGCAACGCAAATGCGACCCGCGGCCGGCGCCTACGCGCCGGCCGCGGGTCGCTTCTGCGTGCGGGCTGAATCGCGGGGTGTGCCAGGAGTCGGGTTAGCGGTTCCCCGAACCGTCGCCCTCTGCACCAGGAAGCTTCGGGCGCCCAGCCCTCAATGCCCCGAGTGCCGACGCCCCGTCCTGGTGGTCCAGGAGCACCACGTCAGCGCCGATTGCCGCGACCGACCCGACCAGTTGGGCATTTGCCAGCATCGCGGCAGGGATCGCAGCGAGCGACATCGGCTCCACGCCCAGCCCGTCGGGGTAGCCCGCCAACCGCCACTTGCCCGGATCCGTCGCGCTGAAGATGACCTCGGGCAGCGCCGCGCGTAGTCCGTCGCCGGTCGCCTTGACGGCCGCCTCCTTCAGCGTCCACAGCCTGGTGAAGCGTTGCTCGGGGCTGCTATCGCCATCGACTCCGCCGGCTGCGACCCACTGCTGCTCGCCCAGATCGAGAGCCAGATCGATCACCCCTGCCTCGATGCGCGCCGGGACCTGCTCGATGTCGACGCCGACAGCCACCGCGTCGGTGCTCGCGGCCACCACGACCATCGCACCAGCGTGGGAAACGGACAGCGCCAGGCCGGAGGCCGTCGCGGTCGGTCGCCCATGTGGGCGGCCGCACTCGAGACAGGTGCGGTCGATGACCGCCCCCCGCGGATCACCACCGGTATGCCGGGCCACCGCCAGCCGCACCAACGCGGCCCCCACCGTGAACCGGTCGCAATCGACCGCCCGCCGATAGCTCGCGGCCCGGGCGCGTTCGGACTCGGACAACCACGGCGTCGCCGACCCGGCCACCGCGGTCGATGCCGTCCAGAGCGTGACGTGGGCGGGCGGCATACGGCAATCCTCTCGTGGTCCTAGGGGACGAGCATTACCTTGTGCGCCGTGGGGTCGGTGCGCACCGCGTCGAGGGCCTCGCCATAGCGCTCGAGCGGGAAGCGGTGGGTGATCAGGCCGTCGGTGCGAATGCGGCCCGCCCGCAGCATCGCCAGCGCCGCGGGCACGGTGTCGATCTCGGAGAACGACCCAGTGATGGTCAGCTCGCGGCGGAAGACGTCATAGGGCGAGACCGAGACGCGGTCGCGCTCGTTGGCCACGCCGTACCAGAGAATCGTCGCTCCCGGGCGCGCCAAAGCGATGGTCGCCTCCTGCACGCGGGCCACCCCCGTGGCATCGACGACATAGTCGAATCCCTTGCCGGACAACGCCTTCAGCGCAGTGATGTCATCGGCCAGGCGATCGCGATCCATCAGGTAGGTGGCATCGAGCCCAAGCGCAGTGGCGGTCGCCAACTGGTCGGCAGCGATCGACGCCACCGTGACGCGGGCCGCCCCCGCGTGGGCGATCAGTTGCGCGAGGAGCAGGCCAGTGGCGCCGGTGCCGACGACAAGCGCGCTGGTGCCGGGGCGCGGCTTCAACACCTCGATGCCATGCACGGCGCACGCGGCCGGTTCGGCGAAGACGGCGACATCGGGCGAGAGTCCCTCGGCGGAGAAGACCTGCGCCTGGGGCGCGACCAGGTATTCCGCGAAGCCACCCGGCAATAGCGTGCCGAGCCCGCCGAAGGACGGGCAGAAGCGGGGCTGCCCGGCGCGGCAGTGCTCGCAGCGGCCGCAGGTCAAGTTGGGGTTGATGACCACGTGCTCACCGACCGACAACCCATCGATAGCGGCACCCACCGCGTCGACGATGCCGACGGTTTCGTGCCCAGGAGTCAGGGGATAGTCGGCGATGAAGCCGCCCTCGTGGATGTGCAGATCGGTGCCGCAGACGCCGCTCTGCAACACCCTGATCCGCACCTCGCCGGCACCGGGATCGCGCACGGGCACCTCACGAATGGCGAACTCCCGCGGCCGGTCGTAGACGACAGCACGCATGGACATCTGAATCCTTCCGTCGATGACGACTCTGGCTCGTCCAAGCATGCCGCCTCGCGAGGGCACGTGTGACGCGGGGACATAACCTGGAGGCAGAAGCGCGATCGGAGGTGCTCATGTCAGGTCCCGGCCTGCAGTGGTATGCCTGCGGCGAGGACGCCATCCCGGGCGGCACCGATTGGCTCGTGCCCCGCGAACGCGAGCGGCTAGCTGGGATGCGGTTCACCAAACGCCGCACCGAGTACCTCCTGCGCAGGTGCGCGGGCAAGCGGGCGGTAGCCACGGCATACGGGCTGGGGGAGGCGCCGGCGACCTTGGCGCGGATCGCGATGCTCAACGCGCCCGGCGGTGCGCCCTATGTCGAGATCGATGGTGTGCGAACGGATTTCGACATTTCGTTGACCGATCGCGCCGGTCACGCGGTGGCGCTTCTCGGGCCACCGGGATCGATGGCCGCGGGGACGCTGGGGATCGATCTGGAGATCGTCGAGCCGCGGTCTGAGGGTTTCGTCGCCGACTTCCTCACACGGCCGGAGCAGGACTGGGTCGGCAGCGAGCGGGATCGAGGGGCCGCCGACGGCTGGGATGCCGCGGCCAACCTGATCTGGTCGGCCAAGGAGGCGGCCCTGAAGGTTCAGCGCGTCGGGCTGCGTGCAGACACCCGCAGTGTCCTCGTCACGGTGCACCCGCTGACGCGGTCGGATGGCTGGGGTGAACTGACTATCGCGAGCACCTCGGGGGATCGGTTCGTCGGCTGGTGGCGCCGCGACGGGGCTTTCGTGCTGACCCTCGCCACCCGCGCGGCGGGCGAGCCGCCTTCGCGCCTGCCCGGCGGCGCGGATTTAGCCGCGTCGACCCCGGTGCACAGCTGGCTTGCGAACCCCTTTGCGCCGCAGGCGTGACGCGTGCGGCGCCAACGCGTGCTCCGGATGCCGCAATCGTCCGGGTGCGGACGTCGACAGGGCGAGAGACGTCCCGTTGTGCGGCATCCGGAGCAAGAGGTGGGGTGTCGGGTGGTGCGCTCGTTTCAGGTGAAGCGGCGCATGCCGCGGGCGAGGGCATCGATGACATAGGGCCGTAGGTCGGCGGCCCGGATGATCCGGTCCACCGAGCCGACCCGCTGAGCGCGTTCGATCGTGTGAATGCCGTCGAACTCGTCCGCGACCTCGCGCAGCTTCTCCGAACGCACCTGGGCGCTGACCCTGGCCAACTCCGCTCGCGCGACGGCGGCATCGGCGCCAGACGCGCTCGCCGCGGCCCCGCGCGCCGTCTTGACCCGCTCGTCGCTCTCGGTGCGGACCTTGACCTCGCGTGCGAAAACCGTTGCGGCAGCGGGTGCACCGCCGATGACCGAGGCGAAGGAGCCCTCGACGGCCGCGATCTCCATGCTCTCGGTGAGCGCCTTGGAGAAGACCACGAAGGCGCCACCGTGATAGCGCGACACGACGACGAAGACGATCGGGCCGTCGAAGTTCGTGACCGCGCGGCCGATCTCGGCGCCATACTCCAACTGCCAGTTGCGCATCGACTCCGGTGAACCGTCGAAGCCGGAGAGGTTCGCCAGGACGACCAGTGGCCGGTTGCCGCTCGCGGCGTTGACCGCGCGTGCCGTCTTGCGCGAGCTCTGCGGGAACAGCGTTCCCGAGGTCCACGCCGGCGGACCGTAGGACGGCACGAAGCCCCGCCGAGGCACCGTGTGCGATTCGAGGCCCAGCAGGCAGACCGGCACGCCGCCGATCGTCGCGTCCCAGACGATCGAGGTGTCCGCGTCCTGCCACGCCTGCCAGCGCTCCAATGGTTCGCAGTCCGCGTCGGCCACCGCCCGCATCACCGAGCGCATGTCGAAGGGCAGCTTGCGCTCCGGATTGCTCGCGGCGTCGAAGACGTCACCGACCACCGTGAAACTCGATCCCGTCAGGGCCGCGTGCGGTGCGGAACGGACATCGCGATCGACCGGGTCGGACGACGCGTGGCGACGTGGGAAGCGTTCTCCCGGAACGACATACGTGAAGCCGTAGTGCTGCAACAGCAGGGCGCACGCCTCGGGGAAGCTCGGGGCCCAGTACTGCGCCTGACCATTCGGCCCCATCACCCGGTCGAAGCCGCCGATCCCGGAGTTGTCGTCCGCGGACACCGCGCCGGAGAAGTCGAGCGCCTGCTTGCCGGTCAGCACCATCGCCGACGCGGGAGTCATCACGAGAATGCCCTTGGTATGCATGAGCATCGTCGCCTCGGCATTCCAGTAGGGCTGGCCGCCGACGTTGATGCCGGTCACGATGATGTTGACCTCGCCACCGGCTTGCGTGTACTCGATGAGCCGGCGCAGGGTCAGCGCGATCCAGTCCATATTCTCGGTGCCCGAGTCCATGGCGATGAGCGCGCCGGAAGACACGGCATACCACTCGACCGGAATCTGGTGTTCGAGTGCATAGGCGAGCGCGGCATTGATCCGCCGGCACTCCGGCTCCGCGAGGTTGCCGAGGCCCTGCGTGGGGTCGGACAACAAGGCGATGCGCGTCATGCCTTCGGGGTGCACGCTCGTGTAGCTGGTCAGCAGCCCCACGACCAGGTGCGCGGTGTTGTTTCCCGGCTCGCGATCAACCGGCACAAGCGCGTCGTCCGCACCGAGGTCGAGCTCGACGAAGCTTCCCGGCGGGAACATCGACGCGTCCCCGGGATTCGGGGTGAGCATCCGCACGACCTCGTACGGATAGGGCGACTTGAACCGTGCCGCGGTGAGCACCTTCTGCGCGTATTTCGTCAGCGGCCGAACGGGATTCGGCCCCGGCTCGTCCATCCGGATGGTCAAGCCGCCCGCGCCTAGGCCATCGAGCAGCAGGATCCGGTCGTGGAGGAGCCGCTTGCCGACGGCGTCGGTCTCGGGCACCGAGATGTGCAGGACGATCTTCTCCAGACCCGCCCCGCGGGCCAGGCCTTCGTAGGTCCGTGCCAGCGAGTACCAGTCTTTGGCGGGGATGGTCCACGTCGGCCGGATCGAGAGCACGAGCCGGTTGGCGACCGGCCGCTCACGCACCGGATACGTCGAGAGCGCGGAGCGCATCGCGGCGAGCGCTGCCAAGCCCATCCGGCCCAGCAGGGGATAACCGACCTCACCGGTTTCCTCGTCGGTCACCTCGGTCAGGTCGCGGACCTCGGCGAGGGCGAAGAGCCGGTGGTCCTTGGGGTTGTCCTTGGCGATGCCGTCGAAAAGATAGACGTCCTCGGGCGACGGCAGTCGGGTCAGGGTGAAGTTCGATAGGCGCCACAGGTCCAGACGCTTGCCGAGCATCGGGTGCAGGTTGCGATAGATCGGCTCCTCGACAAAACCGCCCTCGTCGGTCTGCCGGAAGGTCAGGTGCTGGGTGCGGGAGCGGCTGGCCCGGTCGCCGCCCAGCGTCGTGACCGTCAGGTCGAGCCGGTGCAAGGGTCGTCCGAAGTCGCAATCGACCAGGTCGTCGGCGACCTGCTCGGCGAGCGCACCGATCTCCTGCCAGGCGCTGTCGCGCCAGGTCACCAGGTCTACGACTGCCTCGCGCTGGAAGGCGTGCGTGGCAAGGTGGGTGGCCACGGCACGCGATGCGCGAACGAGATCGGCATACGGGAGGTAGCCGGCGACCACGTGCAGATCGCGGCCGTCGTGCACATAGTGGGCGTATGCCAGCTCGATCCCGTCGACGACGTCGACATCGAGCCCGCGCAGGTCCCGGATGCGATAGAAGCGCCGGACATAGATCTCCAGCACCGCGGCCCGAAAGTCGCGTCCCGTAGCTGAGTCGGGCTCCTCGGTCACGCTGGCCCGCCACGCGTCGAGCAGCACCGAGCGCAGCGGTTGCGGCGACCAGACGAGCCGATTGATCCGGTCCGAGCGATCGGCCGTGTGGGGATCGCGCGCGAGGACGGCCAGGTGCGCTGCCATCTCCTCGGCGTTGACAGCGACGATCTGCTCGATCGCGGGTTGTTCGAAGGCCTGGAAGTGCACATCCCGAGCCAGATCGGTGACCTGCGGGTGGCGGCCTTCGGTTGCCGCGACGAGGCGCTCCAGCCGCTCGCGCCAGGACTTGTCGGCCCCAGGGCGGCCCATCCGGCGCTCAAGGATCGCGACGACAACGGGCACCAGTTCCGGCACCCGGCTAAAGGATCGGAACATCCACAAGGTGGCAGCGACCAGGCCGTCGTGATCGTGCAGTGAGGTCACGCCATAGCGCGCGAGGGCGTGCTCCAGGCGGGCGCGGTAGCCGGCGGGCAGGCCCGCCCGGTCCGGATCGAGCCACTGGAGGAAGGCGAGGAAGAACTCTTGGGTGTTGTCACTAGCCACATCGTCGTCGGCGCCGGAGTCCGCCTCGACCCGGGGCCGCGAGAGCGACCCGATCTCAGCGAACAGATCGAGGAAGGCGTCCTCGTGCCCAGCCAGGCCCGGCGCATCGCTTACCGCGAGCTTGCCGTATGCCGTGGTGAACGCGCGCACGGCCGCGGGGTCGAGGTCATAGCCGAGGAGGTAGTTCGTCAGTTCGGAGAAGACCGCCGCCGCGGTCGACGAGGCCGAATTGTCCGGTGCCGCCGCGAGATGGGCGAGTGATACCGCGCGTTCACCCGAGGACGACGACGCGGGATCGGAGGTGCGGATCCGCAGCAGCGGCTCGCCCTTTTCGACCTGGGCGTTGGGTAGCACGCATACGGCGGTGACCTGACCCGAGAGCGGCGCGGTCACGGTCGTGACCATTTTCATCGACTCGAGCGCGGCGATCGGCTGTCCGGCGACCACCTGATCGCCCTCGGCAACGAGCAGCGAGCCGATCAGTGCTGGCCACCCCGTGCGGACCACCACACCGTCGTCGCGACGCACGACATGAGCGACACCGTCGATTTCGAGGTGCACCGACTCGGGCTGCGGCATCGCGATGACCCGGGCCTTGCGCTCGCCGGCGACCACACGCCGCTCGTTGGCGCTCAGCCGGTCGACGTGGACGTCCACGCCGACTCCGTCGTGCACGCGATAGCGGTCGGCGGCCACCTTGTCGACCCGATAGCGATGTGCCCCACCGAGATACGAGAGCATGACTGTTCCGCCAACGGCTTCGATGTGTTCCGGGCGGCCACGCGCCGCGCTGGCCCGGAAGCGGTCTTGGGCCATCGCCAGATCCGCCTCGTAGAACTCGATGGCGCCGACGAGCAGGGCCAGCGGGTCGGGTGCGCCGCCACTGGACCCGTCCGCTACGCGTTCCGCGAGCCAGCGGGCGGGCACCGGGCCGGCCTGCAGATCGGGCGACCCCAGCGCATTGATGAGCAAGGACCTGTTGGTCGGACCACCGTCGAGGACGACCGCCGTCCGGTCGAGGGCACGCCGGAGCCGGGCAAGGGCGTGACCCCGGTCGCGGCCCCAGGCCGTGATCGTCGCCAGCACCGGATCCAGTTCCGCCGCAACGACATCGCCGGTCCGCAAACTGGCATCGACGCGCACACCGGTGCCGATCGGCAGATCGAGCAGGGCGATGCGGCCACCCGTCAGGGCGTCGCCGGCTAAGGGGTCGCGCGCGAGAATGCGGGCTTCGAGCGTGACCCCGTCCCCCTCGGGCGGGGTCGCCTCCAACGGCTCTCCGCGCGCGATGCGCCATTGCAGCCCGACGAAGCTGCTGCCGGTGGTCTCCTCGACGCCGGCATGCTCCGGCCGGCCGGAGGGCGACGCGCCCCGCACCGTGAAGGTTCCGGAGCCGCTGATCGCGACGGTAAAGGTGACGGCGCCCTGCACACCACTGGCGGACACCAGGGCGCGCACACCGGCGGTGATTGATTCGGCGAGGTCGGCAGGCACGTCCGACGCCGGGAACTCGGCGATCAGCGGCTCTCCGTCCAGGGCGAGCGAGACATCGCGAATCGGCAGCACCCAAATGGTGCCGCCCGCATCGCGCAAGGTGTCCACCTCGAGCAGGCGGTCGGCCAGGGCACTCTCGTCGACCGGCACGCCGGTCGATGCGCCGAGGCCCGAGAGTCCGCCCGGTCCGGTGAGCCGGCGGATGGCATCGGCGTCCGGGCCGATCACGGCCAGGCCAGCCGCCGAGGCCGCTGCGACCACCTCCAGAAGCGTGCCGTATGGAGCCGGGTCACCCGGCCAGATTGCGGCGACATCGTTCTCGCGCAGCGCGGTCGCCAAACCTTCGGGGCCGGCCTCAGCGGGCACCGCGAGCGCGGCGTCGGCTTCGCGGGCATACCACGGTGCGGTGTCACCGGGGTGGACGACGACGGCCGTGATAGCAGCCCCCGCGTCGCGGTTGAGGTTGCCGATCGCCGCCAGCAGGCGGACGACGGATTCGCCGTGGTCGATGATGGCCAGCCGGGTTGACGTTGTCACGAAGTGCCCCTTGTCAAAGTGTGTGGTCGAGACCGGCCGGGCCCCGCGGGGAGCGGGCCCGGCCGGCAGATCAGGCGAAGACCCGGCTCAGCGCCGCGGCGACATCCTCGCTGAGGTCGCCAGGCAGCTGCACCGTCTGGTAGCCGTCGAGCCGCACGACCACCGAACCGGTGGCGTCCGTGACGAGCACATCGAAGCCGCCCGCGCGCGGGGTGGCGCGGGCATACAGCGGGCCGTCGACGGTCGACGGGTCCCGCAGCACGCTGGTGCGGCCGACGCGCATCGGCAGCGCGAGCCGGCCGGCGGTCCCGGCCTCCCACAGGCCCGCGGTCTGGAAGGACAACTCGACCAGCCGCGGCGCCGTGATGAGCGGTGCGTCCGCGGGGGCGTGGTTGTCCGGCAGGTGTGCCGACATCCGCGCGGTCGCCCCGTCGCCGTCCCGCCACGCCTCGTCCACGACCTGGTAGGCCGGGCCGTGGAAGTAGAAGGTGTAGACGAGCCCCTGGTCGAGCGCGCCGCCCGCGGTTGCCTCCGTCGTCACCTCGGCCTGCCCCGGCTCGGGATCGGCCTGCGTGAGCCGGACCGTCCCCGTGAAGTGCGTCGAGATCGTCGGTGCGGCCTGTCCGGGCAACTGGCGGCTGGCGGTCAGGGTGCACCGGGCGAGCAGATCGCCTCCCTCCGGCGTCGGCGAGACGACGGCGCTGATCGTCAGCGTGCGCGGCTCGTCGCGGAAGAACTTCACGGGCGCAGCGAACGAGACGTCCTCGACGCCCGCCACCCGATAGCTTTGCGGCGCAACCAGACTCGCCACCTCCGCGAAAGACTCCATGCCCATGACCCCGGGCAGGACGGGCGTGCCGTCGATGCGGTGGTCATTGAGGAAGGCCTGCTGGGCAGGATCGAGGGTGGTCGTCGACGTGATGCCCGTATGCACGCTGGCCGCCACCTCGCCGACCATCGGTCCACACGCGCCGAGGCGATCCGTCGCCAGCCCACCGGTCGGGTGGTACTCGGCCGCCATCGCTCCGAGCACGCCGGCGACAATGACCTCACCGCTGAAGGCCGAGGACTCCAGCTCACGGCGCACCCAAGCGACGCCTGCCTCGGGCGGGAGCATCTGGACACCGGCCATCTCCATGATCTTGGGGATGGATCCGCGCGTCGCCATGCCGATGCCGCCCCAGGCCGTCCAATCCGTCGCCAGCCCGCGGGTCTGCGGGCGGGTGCGGCGCAGGTTGGAGACGACCTTGCAGAGCAGGTCGTTCGCCGCGGAGTAGTCGGTCTGGCCCTGGTTGCCGAAGCGCCCGGCGACCGAGGAGAAGACGACCACCGCACCGACTTCGAGGTCTTTGGCGGCGTGCCAGATGTTGAACCAGCCCGTGGTCTTGACGTCGAAGACGAGGTTGTATTCGCGCGGCTCCTTCTCGGGCAGGTTGCGGCTGATCTCCAGCCCGGCGGCGTGAAGCAGGACGTCGATCTTGCCCGAGCGCTCGCGCACCTGCTCCATGACCACGGCCACGGCGTCGGGATCGGTCAGATCGACGCTGTAGTAGTGCGCCGTGCCGCCGGCATCCTGGACCGTCTCGATCGCGGTGAGGGCGGCCTCCAGACGTTCGAGGCGCGCGATCTCGCGGTCGATGGCGACCGGGGTGGCCTTCTGGCCGGCCTCCTTCAAGCGGGTGGCGATCGTGGCCTTGAGCGCATTGCGGTCGGCGCGGAAGGTCGCCAGATCGGCATCTTCGGGGTCGGGCGTCGGCGTCAGGTCGAGCAGATGGAAGGTCCCGCCGCTCGCCTGGGCCAGGTCGGCCGTGATCGCCGAGACGATGCTGCCCGCGGCGCCCGTGACGACGAAGACGGAGTCGGAGGTCAACGGCATACCGCCGTCGTGCAGCGGGGAACCGTCGTCGTGCAGCGCGGGGAAGGGCTGCTCGACGAAGGCGACGCCGAAGCGTTGTCCCTCCACTCGACCGACCTCGACGCAGCCGGGGTCACGCAGCGTCTCCTCGATCAGTTGCTCGGCGATCGCGGCGGTCTTGCGGCTCGGCGGGATGTCGACCGCCTTGACGAGGGCGTCGGGGCGTTCCTTCTTGTAGGACTTGGTGAACCCGGTCACCGCGCCGCCCAGCACGCTCGCCGCGCCCGCAGCGTCATAGCCGTGGTAGCCGCCCAGTCGCGTGGCGGTCACGAGGAAGGGGCTGGCATCCCACAGAGCGCGCATCGTGGCGTAGAGGCCCTTGACGCGGCGCTGGAGCGCGCCGTGCCATTCACCGAGCCCGTATGCCGTGACGTCACCTTCGTCGTCGAGTGCCGGCAGCCAGTAGACGCCTGCGATCGGGCCTTCCTCCTGCCACTCGGCGAGGCGGCCGGCGAACTCGTTATCGCTGACTTCCGCGGGTCCGAACAGGACTGTGGCACCGGCCTTTGCGAGGCGCTTGACGAGGGCGTCCGCCACACCTGCGCCATCACCGCGGACGATGACGCGGGCGCCGTCGAGCACGACGCCGGTGTCGACGCAGTTGTCCAAGGCCGGGCGCAGGGACGGGACCGGGATGCGGCGAGGGAGGGCATCGATCGCGCGCAGATCGCCCGAGATGGTCTGGCCGTGCGGATGGACCGCGACCGGGCTCGCAGCCGCGGCCGGGGCAGCGGCCGCTGTTGCGCCGGGGGCCGCGCCACCGAGGCGTTCGCGGACCCAGCCGGCGACGTGGTTCATCGTCGGGAAGTCGCGCAACTTCAGGTT
>NZ_DAOQZV010000029.1:0-18539 GCF_035343835.1 Nostocoides sp.
CGCCGGCTTCGGCCTGACCGAGCCCGAGGCGGGCTCCGACGCCGGCGCCACGCGCACCCGCGCCACGCGCGAGGGCGAGGAGTGGGTGATCAACGGTGCCAAAGCCTTCATCACCAATAGCGGAACCCCGATCACGACCGTCAACACGGTCACCGCGCGCACCGGCACCAACCCCGATGGGTCTGCGCAGATCAGCGCCATCATGGTGCCCAATGGCACGCCGGGATTCACGGTCGAGCCGGCCTACCACAAGCTCGGCTGGCACATCTCCGACACCCACGGCCTGACCTTCGCGGACTGCCGCGTCCCCGCCGGCAACCTGCTCGGCGAAGAGGGCAGGGGCTTCAAGCAGTTCCTCAAGACCCTCGACGATGGCCGGATCGCGATCTCGGCGCTCGCGCTGGGGCTCTCGCGGGCCTGCCTGGAGCAAGCCACGGCATACGCCAAGACGCGCACGGCCTTCGGCCGGCCCATCGGTGTCAACCAGGGCGTCTCCTTCCAACTCGCCGACCTCGCAACGATGGTCGAGGCCTCGCGCGTGCTGGTCTATAAGGCGGCCTGGCTCAAGGATGAGCACGACCTCGGCCGGCGTAGCGTCACGGAGGTCAAGCAGGCGGCGGCGATCGGCAAGCTCTACGCGACGGAGGCCGCCGTCACCGCGACCCGCATCGCCACGCAGATCTTCGGCGGCAACGGCTTCATGGAGGAGTTCCCGGTCGCCCGCTTCTACCGCGACGCCAAGATCCTCGAGATCGGCGAGGGCACCTCCGAGGTGCAGAAGATGGTCATCGCGCGTCACCTCGGCCTGCCGCAAGGATGAGCGGTATGCCGCACCCTGACACCCCTTTCGCCACCGGCCCCGACACCGGCAGTGACCCCAAGGTCACCGACGTCCGCGAACGCCTCGCCGGCGCGTATGCCGCGTCGCACCGCCCGCCGGACGGCGCCGCCGCGAAACTCGCCACGCAGCACAAGCTGTATGTCCGTGACCGGATCTCGCTGCTGCTCGACGAGGGCAGTTTCGTCGAGGACGGCCGCTTCGCGAATGCGCTCGCGCCCGGGCTGCCTGCCGATGGGGTCGTGACCGGCCGGGGCCTGGTCGACGGCCGTCCGGTGATCGTCATCGCCAACGACCCGACCGTCAAGGCCGGGTCCTGGGGTGCCCGCACTGTCGAGAAGATCGTCCGGGCCACCGAGATGGCCTTGCGTGAAGAACTCCCGGTCTTCTGGTTGGTCGACAGCGCGGGCGCGCGCATCACCGACCAGGTCGAGATGTTCCCGGGCCGGCGCGGGGCGGGGCGGATCTTCCACAATCAGGTGGCGCTCTCGGGCAAGGTCCCGCAGATCTGCTGCCTGTTTGGGCCGAGCGCCGCGGGAGGCGCCTACATCCCGAGCTTCTGCGACCTGATCATCATGGTCGACGGCAACGCGTCGATGTATCTCGGCAGCCCACGCATGGCGGAAATGGTTGTCGGAGAAAAGGTTTCACTGGAGGACATGGGCGGTGCACGCATGCACTGCACGGTCTCTGGCGTCGGCGATCTGCTCGCCGCCGATGACACCGAGGCCATCGAGCTCGCCCGCCTCTACTTCTCTTATCTGCCGCAGAACTGGCGGTCGCCGGCGCCGGCCTACCACCCGGAGCCGCCCACGCAGCCGTTGACACGGCATACGATCCCGGAACGCGAGAGCGTGCCTTTCGATGTGCACGAGGTCATCGACGGGCTCGTCGACGCCGACAGCTTCTTCGAAATCAAACCGCTCTTCGCGGCCGAGCTCGTCGTCGGCTTTGGCCGCCTCAATGGCGAGAGCGTCGGCATTCTCGCCAACAACTCCGCAGTCAAGGGCGGTGTGCTTTTCACCGATTCAGCAGACAAGGCGGCCCGCTTCATCTGGCTCTGCGATGCCTACTCGATCCCGCTGATCTATCTCGCCGATGTGCCGGGCTTCATGATCGGCTCGGAGGTCGAGCGGGGCGGCATCATCCGGCACGGCGCCAAGATGGTCTCTGCGGTCGCGTCGGCGACCGTGCCGCAGTTCTGCGTCGTGATCCGCAAGGCCTATGGCGCCGGCCTGTATGCCATGGGCGGGCCGGGTTTCGGTCCCGACGCGACGATCGCCTTGCCGACGGCGCGGATTGCCGTCATGGGACCGGAGGCGGCCGTGAATGCGGTCTACGCCAACAAGATCGCCGAGATCGCCGACGCCGACGAGCGCGCCGCCTATGTCGCGCAGAAGCGCCGGGAGTACGAAGAGGATGTCGACATCCAGCGGCTAGCGGCCGATCTGGTCATCGACCAGATCATCGAGGCCGATGCCCTGCGCGACGAGCTGACCGCCCGTCTGGCGTATGCCGTGCATCGCGATCGCCACTTCGCTGCCAAGCGCCGCGACGTGCCACCGGTCTAAACCTTGCGCCGCGCTCGAGCCCAATGCCGCCGAGGTCTGGTGTTCGGACCCACGGCCGGCGCCGCCGAACGCCAGGTGCTCACGGCCTCAGGAGCGAGTGTGATGAGGGGAGCGGGACAACGGCCTGGCCCTTGTGTCCGCGCTGGGCACCGGAAGCCAGCGCTCCGGCGTGGTGCGTGTGATCGCCGTCGGCCGCGCTGCGTTCCGACGGGACGTCCTTCTACCCGCCGGTAACGTCGGCGTATCGCGGAGAGTGAACCTGTTATCACCGTCCCGAATCCTGGGTCAGCAATGCCGCGCCTGACGCCGAGCACCACTCGTTCCTCCCCCCGGGGCCACCTCGTCCGATCCGCTCTTTCCCAGGAGTTCCCCCAACCCTCTCGTCAGTCTGTCACCAAGGGCGCGGCGTGGGTCCGTGCCGGTAGTGGCGGTCGGCATCGCCGCTCCCGCGCTGGCGGCTTCGACGCCGCAACAATGTGTCACCGTGGACACCGCCGGCTGTTGGTCGTGTGACTTCTACAACTACAACCTGTTGGTCGGCTCCTACGACTCGACCCACGTCCAGGCGCAGACCTCACTGACGATTTCCATCCCGGCCAACACCACCGTGCCCGCCGGCACCGTCTTCACTTCACCTACGACGTCTATCGTCCGACTGGGGCCACCGTGAACGGATTCGGCCTCAATGGCAAGTTCGGTGGGACGAACTGGGGCAACTGGAGTACCAGCCAGGCGACCTGGACGCCCACGACGTACCAAGGCCAGGCTCCCGAGGTGCGCACCACGACCGTCAAGGTCACGCTGACGGGCGGGATCACTGGCCCGAGCAGTCTGTGTGGCGGCGTGTCCTTCACCATGGCTCTCAACCCCAACACCAAGATCGGCGGCTACGCGCTGACCTCCGTGACCTCCGCGCTGGCGACAGTTCCGGTGTGCTCCGCAACGACCACCCACGCCTCACCGGCGGCGCCAGCACGAGCGACGTCATCACCAACAACCAGGCCCCGCCCTACAACGCCGACCAGTCCTGCCAGAGCGGGGCGGTCTGGACCGCCTCACACGCAGAGCGTCGATGCGGGCCTGCTCAGCGCCCGTCCGTCACCACACGAGCCCGACCGATCCGGTCGGGCTCGTCTGTTGAATCGACCGACTGAGCCTGCGGAGTGAGGCAGGCCAAAGATGCCCCGTCTGGGCCTGGGGACTAGGGTCGGATCGACGGGCCGGCGCGGGCGAACGCCCCGGGGCGACGGGTCCAGGAGGCGGCGATGAGCGAGCGGGACCACGATCTGACCCCCCTGTCCGCCTTGGGGAGCGGGCGCCAACGCTCTGGACCGGTCCGCCACCAGCGCCCGGTCTATGTCGACCTATTGCCGCCGTGCAATGCCGGGTGCCCTGCGGGCGAGAACATCCAGTCCTGGCTGGCGCTGGCCAAGCGAGGCGACATCCGCGGCGCGTGGGACCGGTTGACCCAGGACAACCCCTTCCCGGCCATCCACGGCCGGGTGTGCTACCACCCGTGCGAGACGGCCTGCAACCGCGCCCTGATGGACGCAGCGGTCTCCATCCACGCGGTCGAGCGTCACCTCGGCGACAGCGCGATCGCTGCCGGATGGACGTATGCCGCACCCGCAGCTCCCAGCGGAAAGCACGTCCTCGTCGTGGGCTCCGGCCCGAGCGGCCTGTCGGCCGCCTACCACCTGACGCGATTGGGTCACCGGGTCACCGTCCGCGACAACAGCGACCAGCCGGGCGGGATGATGCGCTACGGCATACCGGCCTACCGTCTGCCCCGCGATGTCATCGACGCCGAGATCGCCCGGGTGGCGGCCTATGGGGTCACCTTCGAACAGAACCACACGGTCACCGACCTTCAAGCCGAACTGGCCGAGGGCTTCGACGCGGCCTTCGTGGCCGTCGGCGCGCACCTATCCAAGCGCGTCGACATCCCCAATGGTGACGCCGCTCGCGTCCTGGACGCTGTGAGCTTCCTGCGTGGCGTGGAGGAGGGGGAGCGCAGCGCGTTGTCCGGTCGGGTCGCTGTCTACGGCGGGGGGAACACGGCCATGGACGCGGCTCGGGTGGCCCGCCGCCTAGGCGCCGACGACACGATCATCGTCTACCGGCGCACGCGTGAGCAGATGCCCGCCCACGCGGAGGAGGCTGCCGACGCCGAGCGCGAGGGGATCCGGATCAACTGGTTGCGGACCATCTCCTCGATGGGCGCGGACGACGTGACGGTGGAGATCCAGGAGCTCGACGAGTTCGGAAAGCCACGGGGGACAGGGCGATTCGAGCAACTCGAGGCCGACACGGTGATCCTCGCGCTGGGACAGGAGTCCGACACTGGCTTCCTCAGGGCCTTGCCCGGGATCGCCTTCGACGGCGATGTCGTCCAGGTCGACCCGGTGACGCTGATGACCGGAGCGCCCGGGGTCTTCGCCGGCGGCGATGCGGTCCCGAGCGAGCGAACGGTGACGATCGGCGTCGGCCACGGCAAGAAGGCGGCGCAGGCGATCGACGCCTATCTGGCGGGGGCGGCCTATGCGCCGGGAGCCAAGCATCCCGTCGCCGATCTCGAGAAGCTGAATCTGTGGTACTTCGGTGATCACCGGCAGCGCCAGCAGGCGGCGCTCGACCCGCAGGCCCGTTCGCACGTCTTCACGGAGGTCGTCGCCGGCCTGTCCGAGGAGGAAGCCGCCTTCGAGGCGGCCCGCTGCCTCTCATGCGGAAATTGCTTCGAATGCGACGGTTGCCTCGGGTCGTGTCCCGACGATGCGGTCGTCAAACTCGGTGTGGGACATCGGTATCGCTTCGATTATGACAAGTGCACGGGGTGCGGCACCTGCGCTCGACAGTGCCCAGTGCACGCCATCGACATGATCGGTGAGCACGAACCGCTGCCGGCAAACGCCTTTGTCGCTCCGGTCACCGGCCTGGCCCGCGACGGGGGAGCGCAGCGATGACCCGCACGACGATCGACGGCAACGAGGCAACGGTCCACGTCGCGCACCGCCTCAGTGAACTGTGCGCGATCTATCCCATCACGCCCTCCTCGACGATGGCCGAGCTCGCCGACGACTGGTCTGCCAAGGGCCGCACGAACATCTGGGGGACCGTCCCAACGGTCATCGAGATGCAGAGCGAGGGTGGAGCCGCCGGCGCCCTCCATGGGGCGCTCCAGGGCGGTGCTCTCAGCACGACCTTCACCGCCTCGCAGGGCCTGCTGCTGATGATCCCCAATATGTACAAGATCGCCGGCGAACTCACCTCGGCGGTGCTTCACGTTGCCGCTCGATCGCTTGCGGCACAAGGACTCTCGATCTTCGGAGACCATCAGGACGTCATGGCCGTGCGGCAGACCGGGTTCGCGCTGCTCTCCTCCGGCTCGGTCCAGGAGGCGCACGACCTCGCCCTCGTCGCGCACGCGGCGACCCTGCGCAGCCGGATCCCGTTCGTCCACTTCTTCGACGGCTTCCGGACCTCGCACGAACTCAACACGATCGAGCTGCTCGACGACGCGGTGCTGCACGCGCTCGTCCCCGAGAGCCTGGTCCACGAGCACCGGATGCGGGGGCTCTCGCCCGAGCGCCCCTTCGTGCGCGGCACCGCGCAGAACCCCGACGTCTATTTCCAGGCCCGCGAGACGGTCAACCCGTTCTATGCCGCGACGCCCGGCATCGTCCAGGGCGTCATGGACGAGTTCGCCGCTCAGACCGGGCGGGCCTACCACCTTCTCGAGTATGCCGGGCACGCCGAGGCCGAACGGGTCATCGTCATCATGGGCTCCGGCGGCGAGACCGTCGAGGAGACCGTCAACCACCTTCTCGCCCAGGGCGAGAAGGTCGGCGTCGTCCGGATCCGGCTCTACCGTCCCTTCCCGGCCGCCGAGCTCGTCGCCGCTCTCCCGGCGACGGCCCGAGTCGTCGGGGTGCTCGACCGCACCAAGGAGCCCGGCAGCGGCGGCGAGCCGCTCTATCTCGACGTGGTCGCCGCCCTCTCCGGCGCGTATGCCGAGGGCCACCTCGCGTCGATGCCGCGCGTCGTCGGTGGTCGGTATGGCCTCTCCAGCAAGGAGTTCTCGCCGGCGATGGTCGCGGGCGTGTATGCCGCCCTGGCCGCCGACCGACCCCCCACCGGGTTCACGGTCGGCATCACGGACGACGTCTCGGGGACCTCGATCGACTATGACCGCGGTCTGCACATCGAGGACGAGAAGACCCTGAGGGCGGTCTTCTTCGGCCTCGGCTCCGACGGCACCGTCGGCGCCAACAAGAACACCATCAAGATCCTCGGCGAGGACCCGAATCGCTACGCCCAGGCCTACTTCGTCTATGACTCGAAGAAGTCCGGCGGGTCGACGATCTCGCACCTGCGCTTCGGCCCGCACCCGATCAAGGCGCCCTATCTCGTCGGCAGCGCCGGCTTCGTCGGGTGCCACCACTTCGGCCTGCTCGACAAGCTCGACGTGCTCGGCCTGGCCCGCCCCGGCGGGGTGCTCCTGCTCAACGCGTCCATGCCGAAAGACGAGGTGTGGCAGTCACTTTCGCGACCCGTGCAGGAGGAGATCATCGCCAAGGGGCTGCAGCTCTATGCCATCGACGCCGACAGCGTCGCGCGCGGCGCGGGGCTGCCCGGGAGGACCAACACGATCCTCCAGACCTGCTTCTTCGCCATCTCCGGGGTCATGCCGCGCGAGGAGGCGATCGAGGCGATCAAGAAGTCGATCCGCAAGACCTATGGCCGGCGCGGCCCCGAGGTCGTGCGCCGCAACGAGGCCGCGGTCGATGCCACCCTCGCCCAGTTGCACCGGATCGACGTCCCCGAGGCGGCCACGTCCAAGCGTGCCCCGCGCGCGATCGTCAGCGCGGACGCGCCGGAGTTCGTCCGGACCGTGACCGCGGCGATGATGGCCGGCCGCGGCGACGACCTCCCGGTGAGTGCGATGCCGGTCGACGGGACCTTCCCGAGTGGCACCACGGCATACGAGAAGCGGCGGATCAGCGACCTTGTCGCGCAATGGGATCCGAGTGGGTGCATCCAATGCGGCAACTGTGCATTCGTCTGCCCGCACGCCGTGCTGCGCTCGAAGTTCTATGACCGCGCGGCGCTCGATGGTGCTCCGGACGGCTTCGAGTCGGCGCCCCTGAACGCCGCCGGGCTGCCGCAGAGCGGCTACACGCTGCAGGTCTACACAGAGGACTGCACCGGCTGCGGACTGTGTGTCGAAGCCTGTCCGGTCACCCCCGTCGTCGGGTCGGGCCGCAAGGCCATCAACCTGACCGCCGATGAGGGGGTGATGGAGCGTGGCGTGACCAATGTCGGCTTCTTCGAGTCGATCCCGCAGAACGAGCGTGCCCGGGTGGACTTCGGCACGGTGCGCGGTGCCCAATTCCTGCAGCCGCTCTTCGAGTTCTCGGGGGCGTGCTCCGGCTGTGGTGAGACCCCCTACCTGAAGTTGCTCAGCCAACTCTTCGGGGACCGCCTCACCGTCGCGAACGCGACCGGCTGCTCCTCCATCTACGGCGGCAACCTGCCGACGACCCCCTGGACGCGCAATGCGCAAGGCCGCGGCCCGGCCTGGTCCAACAGCCTCTTCGAGGACAACGCGGAGTTCGGGCTCGGCCTACAGATGGCGGCCGACCTGCACAACCGGCTGGCTCGGGAGCGACTGTCGATGCTGCGCGATCGCGTCGGCGCCGAGTTGGTCGACGACATCCTGAGCGCACCGCAGATCCGCGAGTCCGAGTTGGCCGCGCAGCGTGTCCGGGTCGAGGAGTTGATGCGGCGCCTTGACGGGATGGAAGGGCCGGTCGCCGAGGATCTGCGCAGCGTTGCCGACCACTTGGTTCGGCGCAGCGTGTGGATCGTCGGCGGTGACGGCTGGGCCTACGACATCGGATCCGGCGGGCTCGACCATGTGCTCGCGAGCGGGCGCAATGTCAACATCCTGGTGATGGACACCGAGGTCTACTCGAACACCGGCGGGCAGTCCTCGAAGGCGACCCCCATTGCGGCAGTGGCGAAATTCGCCGCTGCGGGCAAGGCGGTCGCCAAGAAGGACCTCGCGCTGCAGGCCACGGCATACGGCTCGGTGTATGTCGCCCGCGTCGCCCTCGGCGCGGACCCGCAGCAGACGTTGCGTGCCTTCCGCGAGGCGGAGGCCTATGACGGCACCTCGCTGATCATCGCCTACAGCCACTGCATCGCCCACGGCATCGAGATGAGCAAAGGCCTCGAGCAGCAGAAGCGCGCGGTGAACTCGGGACACTGGCCGCTGATGCGCTACGACCCGACGATTCGCGACCGAGGAGACAATCCCTTCTTCCTCGACTCGCCGCGGCCGACGATCCCGCTGTCGGACTACATCTACAAGGAGTTGCGCTACCGCATGCTCCGTCAGACCGCGCCCGAGGAGGCCGAGCGGCTCTTGGGTCTCGCCCAGCACGCCGTGGACCAGCGCTGGGCGGTCTATGAGGAGATGGCCACGCGCAGCGCCGGCCAGTTCATGCCCGACGCGAGGAAGAGGAACTGATGGACCTGGCCACGACCTATCTTGGTCTCCCGCTGCGCAATCCGTTGGTCGCGTCGGCGTCGCCGCTCTCGCAGACTGTCGCCGGCGTCCGGGCCCTGGCCGATGCCGGCGTCGGCGCGGTCGTCCTCTATTCCCTCTTCGAGGAGCAGATCCGTCGCCAGGAGATCGCCGACTTCGAGATCGTCGCGATGCACGAGGACTCGTTCGGTGAAGCAACGAGCTACTTCCCCGATGTGGACATCGCCGCGGGCGGCGCCACGCCCTACTTGCGGCATCTGGAGAAATCCGTTGCGGCCGTGGACATTCCGGTGATTGCAAGTCTCAACGGGGTCAATCTCGAGGGGTGGGCGCAGTGTGCCCGCCAACTTCAGGACTCCGGCGCGGCGGCGCTGGAGGTCAACCCGTATGCCGTTCCCGGCGACACTCGCGTCGCGGGCGCGGTGATCGAGGAGCGGCACGTGGAGATCGTGCATACGGTCAAGGACGCGGTCTCGATCCCGGTGGCGGTGAAGCTCAGTCCGTTCTTCAGCGCGACCGGGACCATGTGCCGCGACCTCGACGCCGCCGGTGCCGACGGGCTGGTGCTCTTCAACCGCTTCCTGCAGCCGGACATCGACATCGAGGCGCTGACCGTCGGTCCGGCGGTGACCCTGTCCTCGCCCGTCGAGTCCGGCATCGCGCGGACCTGGATCGCCATCTTGCGCGGCCGGGTCGCGGCCTCACTGGCGGCGACGACGGGTGTCGAGTCCGGTGCCGATGTCGTGAAATATCTCCTGGCCGGGGCCGACGTCGTGATGACCGCCTCGTCACTGATGCGTCACGGACCGGCTTATGCCGCAACGCTGTTGACCGAGCTGACGGCGTGGATGGAGCGCAAGGGCTTCGCCTCGGTGGCTGATGTGCGCGGGCTGTTGGCGCTCGGTGACGAGGTGGATGCGGCGGCCTATGAGCGGGCCGGCTATGTCGCCGCCTTGACCCACGCCAAGGACATGTACGGCGACTTCCTCGTGCTCAGCTAGGGACACGCCGCGTGGCCCTGCGGACCCGCGTGCACCGGCTCGGTCAGGTCCGCCCAGCGCAGCCCGAGGTCGTGCAGCAGCCCGCGCAGCACGGGCAGGGAGAGCCCGATGACATTGCTGTGGTCGCCCTCGATGCCGTCGATGAAGGGTCCTCCGAGGCCGTCGATGGTGAAAGCGCCCGCGACCCGCAGCGGCTCACCGGTCGCGACATAGGCGGCGATCTCGTCCTCAGCCACTGTGCCGAAGCGGACCACCGTCGACGCCGTCGCCCCCAGCAGTCCGCCGCTGCCGTCGGCCCGCGCATCGATCAACCAGTGGCCGGTATGCAGCGTGCCCACCCGCCCGCTCATCTTCCGCCAGCGGGCTATCGCCTCCTGCTCGGTGGTCGGCTTGCCCAGCACCTCCCCGGCGAACTCCAGCATCGAGTCGCAGCCGATGATCAGGGCGTCCTCGACGTCCGCGGCGACATCCTCGGCCTTGGCCCGCGCCAGCGCGAGCACCTCGTCGACCGGCTCCAGATCGGGGATGACCGCCTTGATCCGCGCGAGGACCGCCGTCTCGTCGACATCGCTGACCCGCACATCGGCGGCAACGCCCGCGCGGCGTAGGAGCTCGCGGCGGGCAGGGGAGGCGGAGGCGAGAACGACGCGGACCATGGTGGGCACCATACGTGCTGGGGAAGGCGGTGCCCGGCCGCCGGAATCGTCGACGGCGGCAAAACCGGCTGGGGTAGGGTGACCGGCATGACGAGGTCGCTGCTCCTTAGCCGGCCGCGCTGACGAACCGCACGGACGTCATCGCGGCTCGGCCCCTTCTGCCCTGAAGGGGCCTTCTTTCTCCCCGAGCAGTGAGCACACCCCAAGGACGACGATGAGCGACACCCCCGCCTACCGCTATACCGCTGCGCTGGCCGATACGTTCGAGCGCGCCTGGCAGGATCGCTGGGAGGAGGACGGGACCTTCCACGCGCCGAATCCCACGGGCAATCTCGGCGATCCCGAGGCGATCCGTGACTTCGACGGCCACCTGCTGGTGCTCGACATGTTCCCGTATCCCAGCGGTGCCGGCCTGCACATCGGCCACCCGCTGGGCTATATCGCCACCGACGTGTTCGCCCGCTACAACCGGATGCTGGGCAAGAACGTTCTGCACTGCCTGGGCTATGACGCCTTCGGCCTGCCGGCCGAGCAGTATGCCGTGACCACCGGTCAGCATCCGCGCAAGACGACCGAGGACAACATCGTCATCATGCAGCGGCAGCTGCGGCGGCTGGGTCTTGGGCACGATGACCGGCGCGCGATCCAGACGATCGATCCGGGCTACTACAAGTGGACCCAGTGGATCTTCCTGCAGATCTTCAATTCCTGGTACGACGTCGACGCAGTGCGCGAGGACGGTGGCCGGGGCCGGGCGCGCCCGATCGCCGACCTGATCGCCGCTTTCGCCGCGGGCGAGCGGGCCACGCCCGACGGGCGCCCATGGGCCGACCTGAGCCCGGCGGAGCAGGCCTCGATCATCGACGGCTACCGGCTGGCCTACACCCACGAGGCGCCGGTCAACTGGGCCCCCGGGCTGGGCACGGTGCTGTCCAATGAAGAGGTCACCAACGACGGGCGATCCGAGCGCGGGAATTTCCCGGTCTATCGGAAGAATCTGCGTCAGTGGATGATGCGCATCACCGCGTATGCCGATCGCCTGGCCGACGACCTCGACCGCGTGGACTGGCCGGAGAAGGTCCGGATCATGCAGCGCAACTGGATCGGGCGCAGCCACGGGGCGCGGGTGACCTTCCCCTTCGACGGCGCGGACGTGGCGAGCGGTGGCGGGATCGAGGTCTTCACGACCCGTCCGGACACCCTCTTCGGCGCGACCTTCATGGTCTTGGCGCCCGAGCACCCGCTGGTCGAGTCGCTGACCCCCGCAGCCTGGCCGGCAGGCACGGACCCGCGCTGGACGGGCGGTGCGGCGACTCCGGGGGAGGCGATCGCGGCCTACCGCCTCTCCACCGCGCGCAAGTCCGAGGTCGACCGGCAGCTGGAGACGCGCGAAAAGACGGGCGTCTTCACCGGCTCGTATGCCGTGAATCCCACGTCGGGAGAACGCATTCCGGTCTTCGTCGCCGACTATGTGCTGATGGGTTACGGGACCGGGGCGATCATGGCCGTCCCCGGAGGTGACCAGCGCGACTTCGACTTCGCCACGGCATACGGGCTCCCGGTGGTCTATACCGTGCAGCCACCCGCGGATCACGACGGGTCGTCGGCGTATGCCGGCCAAGGCGCCACGATCAACTCGGCTAATGACGAGATCTCGTTGAACGGCAAGGGAATTGCCGAGGCGAAGACGGCGATGACGCAGTGGCTGGCCGACAAGGGGCTGGGCGAGGCGACGATCAACTACAAGCTGCGCGACTGGCTCTTCAGCCGCCAGCGCTACTGGGGTGAGCCCTTCCCGATCGTCTTCGACGAGGCCGGCGTCGCGCACGCCGTTCCCGAGTCGATGCTGCCGATCGAGCTACCCGATGTGCCGGACTACTCGCCGAAGACCTTCGACCCGGAGGACAACTCCAGCGAGCCCGAGCCGCCGCTCTCGCGGGTCGGGGAGTGGGTCGATGTGGACCTCGACCTCGAGGACGGGCGCGGGGTGCAGCGCTACCGCCGCGAGACCAACACCATGCCCAACTGGGCCGGATCCTGTTGGTACTACTTGCGTTATCTCGACCCCGACAATGCCGAGCACTTCGTCGACCCGGTCAACGAGGCCTACTGGATGGGGCCGCGCGATGAGGCGGTCATGCCCGGCACGCGGGACCCGGGTGGCGTCGACCTCTATGTCGGTGGCGTCGAGCACGCGGTGCTGCACCTGCTCTATGCGCGCTTCTGGCACAAGGTCCTTCACGACCTGGGGCATCTGGCCTCGGACGAGCCCTTCCGCACGTACTTCTCGCAGGGGTATATCCAGGCGGCGGCGTACACGGATGCCCGCGGGCAGTATGTCGAGGCCAAGGACGTCGTCGAGGATGTCGCGGCCGACGGGTCGGTGAGCTACACCTGGCAGGGCGAGCCGGTCACGCGGGAGTTCGGCAAGATCGGCAAGTCGCTGAAGAATATGGTCAGCCCCGACGAGATGTACGCCGCGTACGGCGCCGACACGCTGCGCCTGTACGAGATGGGGTTGGGGCCGCTGGAGCAGTCGAAGCCCTGGGACACCCGGGCGGTCGTTGGGAGCCAGCGCTTCCTGCAGCGCTTATGGCGCAATGTGATCGACGAAGAGACCGGAGCTGCCGCGGTCGCTGACGTTGCGCCGGACGAGGCGACCTTGCGGGTGCTGCACCGCACGATCGACGCGGTGCGTGCGGACTACGCCGGTCTCGGTTTCAACACGGCGATCGCGCGACTGACCGAGTTGAACAATGCCGTGACAAAGCTCGACGCGGTGCCGCGCGCCGTTGCCGAAGCGCTGGTGCTGATGGTGGCGCCGTTGGCGCCGCACATCGCCGAGGAATTGTGGTCGCGTCTGGGCCACCCCGCCACCTTGACGTATGAGCGCTTCCCCGTCGCCGACCCGGCCTACCTGGTCGAGGAGAGCGTCACCTGCGTGGTGCAGATCCGCGGCAAGGTGCGCGACCGCGTGGAGGTGCCCGCCGACATCAGCGAGGACGACTTGCGCGGCCTCGTCATGGCGCTGCCGAAGGTGATAGACGCGACTGCCGGTGGCGTGCGCACCGTCATCGTGCGCCCCCCCAAACTGGTCAACGTCGTTCCCCTCGCCTGACGTCGATAGGACAATCTTTCCCCGTCGAGTGGGCACACAGGCGCGGTCGAAAGGTCATTCGACCGCGCCTGGCTGTGTGTCTTTCCACAGGGCCGTCAGCCAAATCGGCTGATCCACAGGCTTTTTCGAGGCCCTGGCACCGAAGCTGCTCGGCCTCCTACCGTCGGGAGGCATGAGCACGCGACGTCCTGACCCTGCCGACCGGCTCCGTGCCGCGCTCGCCATCCGCGCGGTGACGGAGGAAGCCGAGACGGATGCCTGGCCGGGAGCGGACCTCGAGGACGACGCCAGGGAAGTGGTCCGTCGCGACGAAGCGTCCAGCCCTGGCCGGCATGCGGCGAGCGACCCTTCGCGCTCGCGCCGGCTCGATCGAGCCGACCCACCCCCGGTGGTGAGTTGGCCAGTTGGGCTCCGTGACCGCTTCGCGGCGGTGCCTCATCCCGTCGTCCTGACCTTCCTTGCGCTGGCGGTGATCGCCGGCGGAGTCTTCGGAGTGCGCGTCGTGAGCGCGAGAGCCGAGGCGACGCCGGTGCCCGTGGCGTCGGTTGCCGTCGAGACTCCAGCTTCCTCTGGAGCAACTCCTTCGTCCGGCAGCGGCCCGGCATCGAGTGCCGGTGAACCGACAGTGACCGGCACGGCGTCGTCGACCGGGCCGCCCGTGATCGTGCATGTCGTCGGCCAAGTGGCTCGTCCCGGAGTGGTGTCACTCCCCGCCGGTTCGCGCGTGGAGGATGCCGTCGAGAAGGCCGGGGGAGCGACCGGCAAGGCCGATCTTGGTGCGGTCAATCTCGCACGCCTCTGCGTCGACGGTGAGCAGATCCGCATCCCCAAACCCGGCGAGGTCATCACCGCGCCGGGTGGATCCAGCCCCGGCGGCAGCCCCTCCGGACCAAGCGGATCGAGCGGCCCAGCAAACGGCAAGGTCAGCCTCAACACCGCTGACGCCACCGCCCTGGACACACTGCCCGGCGTGGGACCCGTTCTCGCGCAACGGATCCTGGACTGGCGCGCCGAGCACGGGCGGTTCTCCAGCATCGACGAACTCGGAGAGGTCTCCGGCATCGGAGAGAAGTTGCTGGCCCAACTGAGTCCATTGGTCACCCTGTGACCAATCGTTCCGGTCCGGCCGCACGTCCCGCGAACACGTCGGCTGAGCACGCAGAGCCGGAGCGAGCCGACCCGGCCAGGACACGGAACGGTCTGGTCGAGATCGATCCACGCGGCGCAGCTCGGATGGTTCGCGCTCTGGACCGACCCCCGACGGCGTCGCCGCGCCTGGACATTCGACTGCTGGTCCCCGCGCTCGCCGCGTGGGCGATGGTCGCTGCCACCCTTGCCCTGTCCTGGCAAATCCGGTTGTGCTTGGCAGGCGGTGGGGTGCTTATCGCCGCGCTACTCGCTTGGCGGGGTCGCCCCCGGCACCGACGTTGGCACGCCCGGCTGATGCTGGCCGCCCTAAGCGCGGCCGTGGTGGGGCTTACTGTCGGGGCAGCGGCCGCGGCGGATGCCCGGCGGCGCTCCGGTCCGCTCCCGGAATGGATCTCCGAGCGCGCCGTCGTTCGCGTCACGGCAATGGTCGCGGGGGAGCCGATCGACGTCGGTCACGGTCGCATCCTGGTTCGCGTCCGGGCGAGTCGAGTGGTAGCCCGTGGCCTGTCGAGCGCGGTGTCCGCGCGGTTGCTCGTCGTCGGGGACGTTCGCTGGTCGGCAGTGCGCTGGAGGCAAGAGGTTGCGCTCGTCGGGCGACTCGGCCCCGGCGACGACGGATCGGCCGAACTCGCCGTGGTGCGGGCTCTCGGCCCGCCAATCGTCGGACCTGACCGCTCCGCGACCGGCTGGACCGCCTCCGTCAGGGAGGCCCTGCGGGGAGCGGTTGCCGCCCTCCCGCCGGATGGACAGGGTCTCGTCCCCGCGATGGTGGTCGGGGACACCTCGCGCTCACCCCCGGACCTGATCGCGGACATGCGCACCACCGGTCTGACGCACCTGAGCGCCGTCTCCGGCGCCAACATCTCCATCCTGCTGGCAGCCATCGCTCCGCTGATCCGCTGGGCCCGAATCCCACGTCGCGCGCGACCCATCGCGTTCGTTGTCGTTGTCGCGGCCTTCGTGGCTGTCGCAAGGCCCGAGCCCAGCGTGCTCCGGGCCGCGGTGATGGGGACCATCGGCTTGCTCGCGGTCTATCGCGCGACGCGGGCGAGCGGCATACCGGCCCTGGCTGCGGCGGTCGTCGCCATGCTGGTCGTCGATCCGTGGCTCGCGCGCAGCCCAGGCTTCGCCCTGTCGGTGCTCGCGACCCTGGGGCTGCTGCTCTTCGTTCGCCCGTGGGCCGAGTCGCTCGAACCGCACGTTCTGCCGCGTCTGCGCCCGGCGCTGCCCGCCTTGCTCGTCCCGTTGGCCGCTCAGGTGACCTGTGCGCCGATCATCGTGCTCCTGCAGGGCAGCGTGAGCGTGGTCGGCATCCCGGCCAACCTGCTGGCGGCCATCTTTGTCGCACCGGTCACCATCGCCGGAGCGGGGCTGGCATTGGCCGGCATGACCGGCCTTGCCCCGGCGGCCGCCGCGTGGCTCCCCGGCCTGCCCGCGCTGGCGATTGCGCAGATCGCGCACCGCGGCGCGCGGGTGAGTTGGGCGAGTGCGCCGTGGCCGGAGGGTCCCCGTGGGGCGTGGCTGATGACCGCGTTGGTCGCGCTGGCGTTGGTGTGCGGCCCCCGATTGACGTATGCCGTTCGCCACCACCCGGTGCCGTGGCTGGGGTGCGGGCTGCTCACCGGCGCCCTCCTCGCGCCGGTGGGGTCTCTTGCCTGGCCGCCGCCCTGGCAATTCGTCGCGTGTGATGTGGGGCAAGGCGATGCCCTCGTGCTGCGCACCGGGGAGCAGAGCGCCATTCTGGTCGACGCCGGACCCGAGCCGTCCGCGGTGGATCGCTGCCTTCGCCAGCTCAACGTGCGGCGTCTCGACGCCATTGTCCTGACCCACTTCCACGCGGATCACATCGCTGGCCTGTCCGGCGCGCTGGCCGGCCGCCAGGTCGGCACGATCCTGGTCTCACCGGTTGCCGACCCCACTCAAGGTGCGAATGAGGTTGCTGCCCAAGCGCAAGCGCGATCCATTCCCGTTCGGTCGGTGCGCGTGGGTGAAGTCATCACCGCCGGCTCCGTCACCGCGACCGTCTGGTGGCCAGGGCGGCGCATCCTCGACGGCTCGGTCCCCAACAATGCGAGCATCGTGCTCGATGCCCACGTCGCTGGCCTCGACCTCTTCCTCTCCGGCGACATCGAGCGCGAGGCCGGTCACGCGCTCTGGCGCGCCGTCTCGGGTGACCCTGCCCTGCGATCGCGGCTCTCGGCATACGACGTGGTGAAGCTGCCCCATCACGGGTCGTCCAATCTCGATCCGTCTCTGATGGGCCTGCTGCGTGCCCCCTTGATGGTGGTCAGCGTGGGCGCCGACAACGACTACGGCCATCCCTCACCCGGTGCGTTGGCGTGGGTGCAGTCGACGGGAGCCCGGCTGCTGCGCACCGATGAGGACGGCGACATCGCGGTGTGGCTCGACCATGGCCGGCTCACCACCCGGACCCACCACTGAGCGCGGCGACTAACCCGTGCGGCGACCCCCCCAACACACGGGAATCCCGCCGCCCGAGAGCAACCCGGGCGCCGACCTCAGAGGTAGTAGTCCAACTCCGGTCCGGTCGATGCTCCCGCAGGCTCAGGCGCCAGTGTCGGCAACAGATCGGGCGACGCCGCCACCTCGACCAGTGCGTCCAAGGCGGCGGCCACAGCCGGCACGCGCAACAGATCGGGTGTGGTCACGGCCACGATCTCCCGCCGGGAGGCGGGCGCGATCCGCCGCGCCACCACGCCCGGGTGATGAGTGGTGCGCAGGATCAGGTCGGGAATGAGGGCCACGCCCAGACCGCAGGCGACCATGCCCTGCACGGCAACGTAGTCCTCGGTCTCGAAGCTGACATCCGGCGTGAACCCGCCCCGCGAGCACATCTCCAACAAGTGCCCGCGACAGCGCGGGCACCCGGCGATCCAGGTGTCGGACTTGAGCTTGGCGATGTCGATCGGTCCGCTACTCGCGGCGAGAGGATGCTCGGGGGGCAGCGCCAGGAGCACCTCGTCATCGAGCAGTCGCCGGGTGACGAAGACGTCGAGGTCTTCTTCGCCCCGGGCGAGGTCGGTCCCCGGATAGGAGAACGCCACCGCGAGATCGCACTCGCCGGCACGCAGGGCCGCCAACGATTCCGGAGGTTCGGCTTCGGTGAAGGACATCGACACATCCGGATAGCGACTGCGCACCAAGGCCAGCGCCTTGGGCACGAGGGTCGCGGAGGCCGAGGGGAACGCCGCGACACGCACCCGGCCGGCGCGCAGACCCGCGAGGGCGGCCACCTCCTCCTCCGCGGAGTCGAGCGCAGCGAGCACGGTCTTGGCGTGCCGTGCGAGCACCTGACCGGCCTCGGTCAGCCGGACCGTCCGTCCGACCCGGTCGACGATGGCTGTTCCGGTGCGCTGCTCAAGGCGCCGGATCATCTGCGACACCGCGGGCTGTGAATAGCCGAGCATCGTCGCCGCGCCGGTGAAGCTGCCGGCCTCATCAATGGCCCGGACAACTCGAAGGCCGGCAGCGTCGATCATCCCGGCAGTCTATAACAGCATGTTATGAAGTTCGGAATCAGCTGCCGTTTCCATGGTAGTTTCGTCCCGGCCCGGAAACCCCCCCGGGGCCCCATCCCGTCGAGAGGCCGGTCCAGCCCCGTCGAGAGGCCGGTCCAGCCCCGTCGAGAGGCCGGT
>NZ_DAOQZV010000029.1:18639-20752 GCF_035343835.1 Nostocoides sp.
CAGCCCCGTCGAGAGGCCGGTTCGGCATGTGATGGGATGAAACCCACGAACATGCCCCGCCCGAGGAGCACCCCATGGCAGGCCGGCTTTGACCGACTCGACCTCCGTCACCGCACATACCGACACCGCGAATCGCGCTGTTGACGCGCTGGCCGGCCTCGTCGCACGCGGTGGGGTACTTGCCCTGACCGGAGCCGGAATCAGCACGGACTCCGGCATTCCCGACTACCGCGGCCCCGACGGCCAGCGGCGCGTCACCCCGATGCAGCACGGCGAGTTCGTCACCTCCAGCTCCAGCCGGCAGCGCTACTGGGCCCGCTCGTATGCCGGCTGGTCCCGCTTCACCGCCGCCGAACCCAACGCGGGCCACCAGGCCCTCGCCGCCCTCGAAAGGTACGGCCTGGTCACCGACATCATCACCCAGAATGTCGACGGACTCCATCAACGGGCGGGCAGCAGTCGGGTCGTGGAGTTGCACGGCAGTCTCGCCGAGGTCGTCTGCCTCGATTGCGGCCAGCGCTATCCGCGCGAGCAGATACAGGCGGCCATCCGTCAGGCCAATCCGCGCTTTGCCGACGACATCACCGGCTTGGCTCGCGACGGATCCCGGGTCAGCAGCCAGATCCGCCCGGACGGCGATGTGGTGCTCGATGACGCGCTCATCGCGCACTTCGTGACCCCGACCTGCCGCGCCTGCGGCCTGGACCGGCTCAAACCGGATGTCGTCTTCTTCGGTGGCAGCGTGCCGCGCGAGCGGGTTGACCAATGCTTCCACCTCACCGATGCGGCCCACGCGCTCGTCGTCATCGGCAGCTCGCTACAGGTGATGAGCGGACTTCGCTTCGTGCGGCGCGCGGCGCGTGGCGGCATACCGATCGCTGCGGTGACGCGCGGACCCCTGCGCGATCGGCACCTGATCGACGTGCAGGTGGACGACGGCATCACCGAAACGTTGCGGCAGCTGGCCGACCGTCTCGGCGTCTGACCGATCACACCCGGCGAAGGACTGCGGTCACCTTGCCGAGGATCGTCGCGTGGTCACCGTCGATGGGGCCGAACGCCGGATTGTGCGGCATCAGCCACACCTTGCCGTCACGGCGCTTGAACGTCTTGACCGTGGCCTCGTTATCCAGCAGCGCGGCGACGATGTCGCCATTGTCCGCAGTCGGTTGCTGACGCACCACAACCCAGTCGCCGTCGCAGATCGCGGCGTCGATCATCGAGTCGCCAACCACCCGCAGAAGGAAAAGAGTGCCGTCGCCGACGATCTGGCGCGGCAGCGGGAAGACGTCCTCGACCACTTCGTCGGCCATGATCGGTGAACCCGCGGCGATCCGTCCGATCACCGGCACGTATGACGCTTCCGGCCGCGCGTCGCCGCTGCCCGTCTCGTCCTGGTGACCATCGTCCTCGTGGTCGCCGGGGCGGTAGCCACGCTCACCCGGGGCGTTCGGAGAGACGACTTCGATCGCTCGGGGCCGGTTGGGATCGCGCCGCAGATAGCCCTTGCGCTCAAGGGCGTGGAGTTGGTGGGCAACCGAACTGGGGGAGACCAGTCCGACCGCCTCGCCGATCTCGCGCATGCTCGGGGGATAGCCACGTTGATCGATCGAGGTGCGGATGACATCCAGGACGCGTCGCTGGCGCACGGTCAGACCGTCGCCGTCCTCGCGCTCAGGCATGGGGTGCACCTGGCCGGTCGTGTTGTCGCTGCTCATCTGGGCCTCCATTGCCCTCGCGTGGCCTGCTCGACGGTGGCATTTCCGCAGCTGGGGCCGGTTGTCGGTGGTCGCTGACATGCTCGTCCCAGTTCGGAAGAGCCTATGCCGATCAGGTCACGATCTCAAACATCTGTTCGATCGTTTCTTGCATCAGTCGCAGATTCCGTGCTACACATCGTACAACCGTTCTATCGAACATTTCTTCGATAGACACGCCGAAGGAGGAGATCAACATGGCCGCAACGCTCACATCCTGGGGGACCGACGGATCGTTGGCCCTGTCCGCTCCGCTGACCCTTCCCGCCCCGTCGACCAGGCCGGGACGTGACCGCCGTCGAGCGCTCGCGCTCGTGCCGCCGGTCGTCTCGCCGCGGCCGGCGTCGCGAGGCCGA
>NZ_DAOQZV010000030.1:0-1121 GCF_035343835.1 Nostocoides sp.
GCCCGGTAGAGCTTGGTCGGCCCTTCCCACTTCGGGGGCAGGCCGGTGACCAGTTGTTCCAGTTCCTCCGGTGTCCGTAAGACCTCGACCGTCTCCTCCACTCGAAAGCGCGGATGCTCGTGGTCGAAGGGGACGAAGCCGGTCACGGCGAGGTCGGCGTCGTGGGCCAGGCAATCGGCCAGCAGGGTGGCGACAAAATCGGGGGCGACCAGATCGTCCCCGTCGACCAGCGTCACATAGCCGCCGGTGGCACGGTCCAGCCCGGTGTTGCGTGCTCCCGACAGGCCGGCGTTGGCCTGGTGGATGACCTCGATGCGCGGGTCCGAGGCGCCAAGCTGGTCGCACGTCTCGCCGGAGCCGTCGGTGGAGCCATCGTCGACCACGATGATCTGCAGGTTCCGGTGGGTCTGAGAGGTGATGCTCGCCAGGCACTCCACGACGAAATTGCGCACGTTGTAGACCGGCACGATCACGCTGACACGGGGGCGGGGATCGCCCGGATCGCCCGTCGCCGTCATCGCGTCGCCTGCACGAGGTCCACCAGCCGCGCCCGGAAGGCGGCCGGCGAAAGCCAGGCAAGGTCACGCGGTCCGTCCGGCCGGTGCTGGCGCGCCACCCACCCCCAATCGATCTGCGTGAGGTCGTCGACGATCTGCACCGGGTACGCCCGTGCCTCGGGAAAGGTCAGCACGCCGATCTCGCGCGCCACGATCGCGGGCGAGTAGCGCAGCGCATCGGCGATCGACCAGCCGAAGCCTTCACTGCGGGAGAAGGAGACATAGGCAGCGCAGCCCTCATACAGGTAGCGCAACTGCGCCGGGCTCGGATCATCGACGTGAACGAGCAGCGGGTGCTGGGCGAGGGCCTCGGGTACGTCGAAGTCGGCCGTCCGCATGCTGTGGCACCAGACGACGGGCAGCCGCGTGCGCGCAAGGAAGGCGGTCAGGTCGTCGAGCCCCTTGACCGCGCCGTAGGCGTTGAACACCGTCAGCAGGTAGGACTCCGGCAGGTCCACACCCGGCGCGGTCGGTGCGGGGAGCGGCAGCACCGGCGGTGGCAACAGGACGGTGGGCCCACCCGCGGCCAGGCGGGCATTGTCCGGGGCCTGCATGGCGACGAAG
>NZ_DAOQZV010000030.1:1221-20729 GCF_035343835.1 Nostocoides sp.
GGTGGGCCCACCCGCGGCCAGGCGGGCATTGTCCGGGGCCTGCATGGCGACGAAGGTGTAGCGCCGTGCCACGTCGGGAGTCAGCTGGTCGCCGGAGGGAATGATCAGGGTCACCCGGGCGCGCACCGCGCTCTCCAGCCCCGCGCCGCTCAGAGCGCGCAAGTGCACGTCGACCGGTCGCCTCAGCCGCCTGCGCACGGGATTGAGAACCCCTTGGATGAGCCGGCCTTGGTAGCCGTCGCGATGACCCGCCGCCCACCACCGCCAGTGGGCATACGGACGCACCTTGATGCTCGCCGGCGTCTGTGCGAGCGGTCCGTCCAGTACGTGGCGAACGACGACCTCGACCTCGTCGGCCCTGAGTGCTTGCATGTAGGAGTGGAGCGCGCGTTCGGCACCCCCCGCGCCTCCGAGCCAGCCCGAGCTGATCAGCACCCGCAGGCGCGGCTCGCCCCTACGGCCTCGTCGCCAACTTCGCGCTGCCGTCACCACCCGATGCGCCCGGTCGATCACTCCCGGTGCCCGGACGTATGCCTGCGCGAAAAGTGCGAAGGGCCGGCCCGGTTCCAGTCGCCATAGGTCCGCCGCTGTATGCCGCATCTGCAGGCGGAGATCGGCATCTGTCCGGTGCCCCTCGGCCACGAGTTGGCGCCGCAGATAGATCTGTTTTCGGAAGAACTGGCCGACGGCGCGGGCGAGCAGATGACTCCGGGGACCAGGACCGGCGCGGAGAAACTCGACCTGCTCATGGGCTGCGTCCATGGCATCGCGGCGTTGCGCTGATGTCGGGGGACGGCCGGTGATGCTTGCCGAGTGTTGGAAGTAGAAGTACAGCACCTCGGTCGTCGCCGCTGACCGAGCGCCTTGGTCGATGACGCGGTAGGTCATGAACTCGTCCTCGTGCAACCGGCCGTCGGGGAAGCGCATAACCCGCCAGAGTTCGGCCGCATAGAGCTTCGAGCACGCGATCGTCCACAACGTGTGGTTGGCGCCGAAGAACTCCAGCGCCACTTGGTCGGGGGTCAGGCCGCGCTCCTCGAACGGCCCGGCAGGGCGAGCCGGGGACTCCGTCGTCGTCCGCACGAACGGGACGGCCGCGACCTGGGCGTCCCACCGCGTCAGCAGGTCAAGCAGGGTCGCGACATAGCGCGGATCCACCCAGTCGTCGGAATCGACGAACGTGACGTAGCCACCCGTCATCACGTCCAGGCCGGCGTTCCGGGCGGCCGATGGGCCGCCGTTGGTGCGGTGCAGCACCCGGATCCGGGCATCATCTCGCGCGTATTCGTCGCAAATCGCACCGCTGCGGTCGGTGGAGCCGTCGTCGACGAGCAGGATCTCGAGGTGGCTGTGGGTCTGGGCCACGAGGGAGTCCAGGCACCGGGCGAGATAGGCCTCGACGTTGTAGACCGGGACGATGATCGTGACCAGGGGCTCGGGAGCCGTCATGAGATACCCGCCAGTTCGAGCGCCCGGCGGTAGAACGGGCTGCTCTGCTGCAATTCTGCCGGAGTGCCGCTGGCCGTGACGCGGCCGTCGTCCATGACCACGAGGGTGTCGCACAGGTCCAGGGTCGACATCCGGTGGGCGATGACGACGAGCGCGATCTCGCCATGAATCCCAGAGAGCGCCGACCGTATCAAAGCCTCGCTCTCTGGATCCAGCGCCGAGGTGGGCTCATCGAGGATGATCAGTTCTGGCGAACCCACGAGCGCCCGCGCGATCGAGAGCCGCTGGCGCTGACCACCAGAGAGTTGTGAGCCCCGCTCACCCAGGTGCGTGTCGAAACCGGCCGGCAGCCGTTCGATCTCGGTGAGAATATTGGCCTGCCGGGCCGCCCGCCGCAGGTCGTCATCGCTGATCCCCGGACGAAAGAAGCGGACGTTCTCGGCGACCGTCCCGGTGAAGAGCTGAGGCTGTTGAGGCACGAACGCCACCCGCTCGGTCCACCAGGCGCGATCGACCTCCGCGAGGTCGACACCTCCAACGGTCACCGTCCCCGAATCTGGACGCCGCAACCCGAGAAGCAGATGAGCCAGGCTCGATTTGCCGGCGCCCGACGGGCCGATGACGCCGGTTGCGGTGCCCGGCGCCACCGTCAGGCTGACGTGATCCAGCGCCATCCGGTCCGGGGTGTAGGCGTAGCTGATGTCGTTGACCACGATGGGGGTCACGCTCGACGGTCGCAGGTGGCCGGTCCCTGCCGGGTTCGCCCGGTAGTTCGCCAGGGTGGTGTCGATCAGTCTCATGGACGGGACGGCCGCGGAAATCGTCCCCGATGCGGTGGTCATCTGCTGGCCGAAGGTCATCGAGCGCAGCATCAGGAGCATGACCGAGCCCACGCTCGCAATCTCGCCCGTGGCCAGCGTCGAGAGCAACCCGACAGCGCTGAGAATCGCGACATACACAAACAGGGTGTATGTCGGTGCCAACAGGCCGCTGAGGAACTGGACCCGCCGCTGATTCTCGGTCGTCGTCTCGGTCAGGTCGCGCACCCGCTCGGCAATCGGGCCCTGCACGCCGAAGACGTGCATCTCCAAGGGCAGTGATCCGAATTCGGCCACCGTCGCCGTAAACGCCAAGTCTGACTTGTTGGTCTTTGCGGATTCGCGGCGTATCCGGCTGCGCATCGGCCGCAGAATCGCGCCGAGCAGCGCGAGGATGGCGAGCACGCCAAGCGAGGCGAGGGGCTGGATGATCAGGCTGGCGCCGAGGAAGGCGAGCAGGCTTAGGCCGGCGGTCACGCTCTGGGTGGCGGAGATCACCGCGACATTGACACGCCCCACAAATGAGGTCAGCAATTCCTGCAGCCGCCCGGAGGGCTCGGCGTGCTGAATGCTCCACGACGTGGACAGATAGGCCTGCGCCAGCGCGATGCGTTGGTCGGCGCGGACCCGCGCGCTCAGGGTTGCCGTCAAGTGGGAGGCAAGCACGGCCGCTGCGTACCGCGTCAGGACGGCGAGGCCGGCCAGGAGCAGAGTCTGAATCAGGGTGAGGCTGATCCCGTGGATCGGACCGATGCGCTCGCGTCCGCTGGCGACCGCGAGCAGCGCGCTGGTCAACAACACCAGGAAGGCGGCTTCGATCATGGCGCCGGCAAAGGACACGGCGGCGAGCTGCGTCATACGGGCACGATGGCGCCGCGCCAAGTCGCGAAGTAGCGACCATCCGGAGGTCGCCCTCAGCGGCGCATCCGTCGAGGCCGTCGTCATCGACGCCCGCGGGTGCGCCTGCGTAGGACGGCCCGGTAGGTCTCCAAAGACACCGCTGCGACTCCGCACTGGTCGAAGGTGGTCATCGCCCGGTCCCGGGCGGCGGTCCCCAGCCTAACGCGCAGGTCAGCGTCGCCAAGCATTCGCTCGACGCACTCGATCAGAGACCCGGCATCCCTCGGTCGCGTCAGGAGCAGATGGATGCCGTCACTGCCTATCTCGCGGCACCCGCGGATATCGGTCAGGACCATGGGGCGGGCGCAAGCGGCGGCCTCCATCGACGCGCGGGAGAAGCCCTCCCGATAGGACGCCAGCACGAAGATGTCGAAGGCCGAATAGACGGCCGGCATGTCGACATATTCGCCGGGGTACTGGACCGCCGGATCCCGCGGCGGGACCTCGCCGGCGGTGTCGTCCTCCGGGCCGACCCAGACGAACCGCGCCTGGCCGGCCAGGGCCCGAGCCAGTGCGGTGAATTCCCTGTCCCCTTTTTCGATGACGCGCCGGCCGACCGTGCCGACGAGTAGTTCGTCCGGGCCGATGCCCCACTGCGCCCGCAAGCGGTCTCGGCCGGCCGGATCCGGTTCGAACCGGCGTAGGTCGATGCCGTTGCCGACCACCCGGTGGCGCCCGCGTTTGAGGACGCGCCGCAGAGTGGCTTCGTCGTCGGCGTTCTGGAACAACTCGTAGTCGGAGAAGCGCACCGCGAGCGCCTCGATGGCGTAGACAGCGAGCCGGCGAGGGAGCGGGTCGCTCGGACGCACCCACAAGCCGTGGCAGGTGTTGACGACAACGGGGACGCGCGTCATACGCCCGGCGATTCGGCCCAGGACACCGGTTTTCGGGTTGTGCGTATGCAGCACATCCGGTCGCAGCCGCCGCAGGATGCGCACCAAATCCCAGAACGATCGCAGGTCGCCGGCGACATTCCATGAGCGCGTCAACCGAGGCAACGGAAGATGTTCGACTCCCAGCGCCTCGACCCGCGCGACATACGGACCCGGCGCACTGACTCCGACGACGCGGTAGCCCGCCTCGACGGCGGTCTGGAGTTCGGTGGCAAGCAGCAGCGCCAGGCTCATGTCGACGGTCGTCAGGTGCACCAGAGTGCCTGGTCGCGCCGTATCGGTGCCCGAATCACCGCCCCGCCTGATCACGAGGCATGATCGTGCCCAACGTGCGCCGCGAATGCAATCTGCCGGGGTCAGGTTGCGCGTTAGAGTTTGCCGGTGCGCGCACCTCGCCGGGGGGTCCGGCGCACTCGGCCGACGAGAGAGGGACGGTATGACGCTGCGTGAGTTCCTCAAGGTGGTCGCGCGTTGGTGGCCGCTGATCGTCGCGTCCACCCTGGCGGCCGGCATCTTGATGTGGTTCCTCACGCCCGCGGATCTGGCGAAGCGGCCCTCCGCGGTCGCCTACACCGCCTCCAGCACGCTGCTGGTCAACAGCGTCGCGAGCGGGAATGAAACGACGCCCAGCACGCCGCCGAATCTCGGCCGCATGGTCATTCTGATCCAGCAGGGGACGATTCCGCTGGTCGCGGCGAAGGCGATCGACTACCGGGGCGACCCGGCCGAGCTCGCCAAACAGGTGTCCATCGAGATGGATTCGGCCGCGAGTGCGATCACCTTGACCTCGACCGGTCGCGACGGCCCCCGGACCGCCGAGATCGTCAACTCCTTCGCCAAGGCGAGTGCGGACTACTTCAAGGCGGCCCGGCCGGGTGTCGGACGGGTTGCGATCGTCATCCTTGATGACGCCACTCCGTTGGCTCAAGAGGTCGGCGGCGGCTTCGTCATCCCACCCAGCCGCACGATCCGCGCCGCGCTCGCCGCCCTCCTCGGCCTGCTCGTCGGCATCGGCCTGGCGATGATCTTCGGTCGCATCGACTCCCGGTTGCGCACGCGGGAGGATGTGCACGAGGCCGTCGGCCTGCCCATCATCGCCGAGGTTCCCCAGTTGCCGCGGGGCCTGCGCAAGGTGGGCGGCAAAGTTGCCTCGCTCGAAGAGCCGCTCAGCGTGTATGCCGAGGGCTACCGGACCGCTCGCACCGCGATCGTGCATACGGGCCGGGGCACCGCCTCGTCGGCGGGCGTGGAGGGCGAGGCGTCCGGAGGAGCGGAACCTCGGGTCGTCCTCATCGCCTCGGCACAGCCCTCCGAGGGCAAGACGACGAGCTCGGCGAACCTGGCGGCCCTCTTCGCCGAGACCGGCGTACGGGTCCTCGTACTCGACGCAGACCTGCGTTCGCCCGATGCTCACGTGCATTTCGATGTCCCACAGGGTGCCGGGATATCCGACTATGTGACCGATCCTGCCGCCCACGACCTGGCGTCGTTGATGCGTCCCACCAACGTGCCGGGCGTGCGGATCATCACGGCGGGGACGACGCTCGAACACCCCGCAGCCCTGGTCAGTCGAATGGGCTCATTGCTGACCCAGGCCCGCGAACTCGCCGATGTCGTGATCGTCGACACCGCACCGTTGCTGGCGGCCAGTGACGTCTTCGACCTGCTGCCCCAGGTCGACGTGGTCGTCCTTGTTGTCCGGGCCGGGCGGTTGACGGAGTCCGCCGGGCGGCGCGTGAGCGAACTCCTGGGCCGGTTCACGGTGCCCGTCGCCGGCGTCATCCTGGTGGGTGTCAAGTCGATCAAGCGCAAGGGCTACGGCTACGGCTATGGGTACGGGTACGGATCGGGCAGCGGCAAGAAGGACAAGTCGGCGGCCAAGAAGCCGTCCCGGCCGGTCAGCACCGGCCAGCCCAAGCCCGCAACCACCGGCCCGAAGAAGACCGCGGCCGCAGGCAAGCCCAAGCCCGCCCCCACGCCAACGACCACCCCGGACGAGGCGAGCACTCCCGCATCGACGCCATGATGCGCGCGAGGGAGCCGCTGCCCTGGGCGCTGGGTGTGCTCGTCGGCTTCACGCTGGCCGTCCTGTTCAAGTACGCGCTCCTGACCGATTCCTACAACGTATGGGGCGCCTTCCTGGTCATCCCGGCCATCGTCTTGCTCAACCTGGTCGTGATCTACAGTCTGGTCGACCGCACGGCCCACCCTGCCTTCTCGCGCCTGCTCGAACTCGCGCTGGCCGTGCGGCTGACCGGCGCCCTCGCGCGCTATGCCATGGCCTATGTCTTCTACGGGGGAGCGGCGGACGCTGAGCGCTACAACCTCTATGCTGCCGGCCGGTACATCTTGTGGCGTGAAGGGTATGTCGTCTGGGACTGGGGCGGCAAGCAAGGAACCCAATGGATGGAGTTGATAACGACCGCGGTGTACACCGTGATCGGGCCCTCGCCGCTGGCGGCTTTCCTGGTCTTCGCTTCGTTCTCGTTCTGGGGGAGCTACCTGATCTACCGGGCCTTCGTGATCGCCGTGCCCGATGGCGATCATCGGCAGTTCGCGCTGCTGGTTTTCTTTCTCCCGTCGCTGAACTTCTGGGCCTCGAGCATCGGCAAGGAGGCGTGGCTGATGTTCTTCATCGGGTGCACGGCCTACGGTGCCGCGCGCTTCTTCACCTCGCGTCCGTGGGGCCTGACGCTGTTGGCGCTCGGCGCGGTGGGGACCGCGCTCATCCGGCCGCACTTGTCGGTGCTGCTCTTCGCCGCCCTCGTCGTGGCCCAGTTGCTGCGCCCGGCCCGCACCCAGACAGGCGGCAATTTGGCCAAGCTCGCCGCGTTGGCCCTGTTGGCCGGAGCCGGCTGGATCCTGGTCACCCAATCGGCGCAATTCCTTGGCATCGACGACTTCAGCTATCAGGCCATCGCGGATTCGGTGACGACGGCGAGCGACCAGGCCAGCGAGAGTGGGTCGACCTTCACCCCGGTGTCCTTGAGCAACCCCCTGGGGGTGCCGATGGCCTTCGTGACGATCCTCTTCCGACCGTTCGTCTTCGAGACCCGCAACCCGGCCATGCTCATCCAGAGCATCGAGGGGATGGTTGTGCTCTACCTCTTGATCCGCTTCCGGCCGCGGCTTCGCCCGTTGCTGCGACTACTGCGGACCAACCCCTTCGTGCTCTTCAGCGCCCTCTTCGTCCTGAACTTCACGATCGCCTTCGCCGGCTTCGGCAACTTCGGCATCCTGGCCCGGCAACGCGTGCTGATGCTGCCCTTCTTCTTGATGATGCTCGCCCTGCCGATCGGTCGTGAACCCGATCCGGTGGCTTCTCCCGAATGGCAGCGCGCCCATGCTCGGGCGTGAGCGCGTGGTGCGCGCCGAGGACGCCGTGCGGAGCGGCATCAAACGAGCCCTGGCGGCGCCCGCTGGGCGCGCCACGGCCCTGGGCGCCTCGCTGCTCATCTACCACCGGGTTGGCGGTGGCACCCGGAACGAACTCGACGTCTCTGCCGCCGCCTTCGCGCGGCATGTCGATCTCGTGGAGCCGTATGACGTGCTCGCCCTCGACGCGGCACTGGACCGCCTGGATGCGGGCGACAGTCGCCCGAGCGCTGTGCTGACCTTCGATGACGGCTTCGAGGACGTCTACCGCAACGCCTGGCCCGTGCTGCGCGAACGCCGGTTGCCTTTCACGATCTATCTCGCGTCCGCCTTCATGGGCACGACCATGATCTGGGAGGGAGCGACCGCCAAGGGCGCCGCCGGGATCGGACTCACGTGGCGGCAACTTGAGGAGATGCTCGCCTCGGGCCTGTGCACGATCGGCAATCACACGCACGACCACGCCCGGCCCGAGGAACTGACCGCCGACCAACTCGATCGGTGCCAGGCGGCCGTCCAGCACCACCTCGGGGTGACCCCGGCGCACTTCACCTACCCCTGGGGCATTCCGGTGCCAGCGCTGGAATCGGACCTGCGAGCCCGATTCCGCAGCGCCTCGACCGGCGAGCTCGGCCGAAATGGACCGGATACTGATCGCATGCGGTTGCGCCGCATACCGGTCCGGCGAACCGATCCGGACTCATTCGTTGCGCGCAAGCTCACCGGCGACCTGACGCCCGAGCGCGCCTACGCCCGCCTGGTGCGGTTGGGCAAGTCGGCCGGACTGTCGGGATGAGAGCGGCGCGATGTCCAGGCTGCGCAACCGAGCACCATGCCAGCGGCCATCATCACCGGTGGGAAGTCGACAAGATGATCGAACAGCGCGTGCCCGGCCAGGGCCGTCCACGCAGCCACTGCGGGCATCGCGACGCGGGCGGGGCCCGAGGCAGCCAGGACGAGCCCACCCAGCCAGATCGCCGACAGCAGGGCGAGGCCAACCCAGCCAGTCTCCGCGCCCACCTGCATCAACAGCGAATGGGCCGAGGATGTGTCTGGGTCCGCCGCCAGCGGGCTGAAGCGCGCAAAGGACCCCGGCCCGCTGCCCAGCCGCGGGTTGCGGTCCCAGAGAGCGAGCGCGTCGTGCCACAACCGCCACCGGATGGGATCGGCGATCAGACGCGACCAACTCGGCCGGAGCGCCAGGGTGACCAACCACCACAGCCCGTATGCCGCTCCCGCCACCGATGCCAGCGCGGCCACCACGATCGGCCAGCGCCGCCGAGGAGGGCGAAACAACGCCAGCAGCGCGCAGGTCAGCACCCCCACTGCCACCACGGAGCCGAGTCGCGAGTCGTTGGCGATCGCGACGGCCACGCACCCGAGAGCCGCTGCGGTGGGCACCCAGCGGCCCGCCCAGGTCGAGCGGGACCCGCAGATCGCGCACAAGGCGAGGACCTGCACGGCGAGGGCGGCGTTCGCGTTCGCATAGCTAAGCGGAGCCTTGGCGGGTTCGACACTCCAGCAGACGCCGAGATAGAGCACGACGCACAGCGCCGGACCCACCCAGCAGCTCAGTGCTCGACGATCGGCCATCCGGCGCCCGACGAGCAGGCCGACGAGGAGCGCGAGGGGGGCCACGGCATACGGGCTGAGGAGCACACCAGGAAAGCCCTCCGGGCCCGGATGGAGGGCACACGTCCACGTCCACCACACGAGGACGGCACCGAGCAACGGAAGTGCGCGGGCCGAGCGAACGCGGCGGAGGCGGCTCACACCGTGCACCCGCATAGGCTCACGTCGTGAGCATCGTCATGCCCGTTGCCGTTGGGGTGCAGTTCGCCCACGCGGCGGTGCAGGCGATCGCGGACGCCGAAGGCATCGACGTGCTGCACATCAAGGGCCCGGCCCTCGACACCGTGCTCCTGGTCCACAAGCCGAGCCTAGGCGAGGCGGCGGGCCGCCGGGACAGCTTCGACGCCGACGTGCTTGTGCGGCCGACTCAGGTGAATCGACTGATCCGGGCAATGCGATCGCATGGATGGTCTGTGCGCTACCGCTTTGAAGATGGCTCGAACTTCGGGCACGCCTCGACGCTGGTCCACGCGCACTTGGCTCCGGTCGACCTGCACCGGTCCTTTCCTGGATTCGGCGTCACGGCCGGTGCCGCCTTTGCCTCTCTGTGGGAAGACCGAATGCCGATCACGATCGCCGGGGTGGCGTGCTCCGCTCCGAGCCGCGACGCTCATCGACTGATCCTGATCCTCCATGCCGTGCGCAGCGGCGACCTGCTCAGCGAGGACATCCGTCGCGCGTGGACTGAGGCCACCCCGGACGAGCGATCACGCATCAGCGCCTGTGCAGAGGTGCTCGGCGCAGAAGTTGCGCTGGCGGCCGGCACCGGGGCGCTGGCGCGATTCCGGCACCGGCGCGACTATCGCCTGTGGCAGGCGCTTGCCACCCGGCAAGCCACTCGACCGCGGTTGTGGTGGGCCTGGGTCAGCGCGCAGCCGACCGCTCGGGAGCGCGCTCGGGTCGGACTTCGGCTCATCGGGCCCCGGCTGGGCCGTCTCCGGGGCTCCCTGGGCCATCGTCCGAGCGCCGCGGATTATGTGGGTGCTCTCCGGGTGCGCGTCCACAACGAACTGGACGCGGCACGGCGCGCCATCGCGGCCCGGGCACACAAATGACCGCCCGCCGGCAGCGCTGGGCCTGGGTCGACCACCCCGGTGCGGACGGGTCCGAGCCCACGTTCTACGTCCTCGCCCTCCCCGATGGATCCCCGTATGCGCTTTCGAGTCTCAGTGCTCTGATCTGGCAGCTCGCCTTAGCTCGCGACGCCGACATCCCTGCCGTGGTAGCTCAGCAGGTGGGTGTCCCGGTGTCCGAGGCGCGGGACATGGTTGGGGTCGTGCTGGTCGACCTCGCGGACAAGGGGCTGATTCCTCGGCAACAGACAACGGTGCCGACGACCTGAGTCGTCGGCACCGTTAGCGGCCTGCCTGTCAGGCCACCCGTGTCGAGCCGGCGGTGGGGCAAGGACAGTTTTGCGGTCCGGTGGACACGACGTGACCCTTGACGACGACCGGGGGATGTGTACCGTGCGTGTCGTTCGAACACGGGCACGTGTGCCGCCACGTGACCGTCAGGGTGAAGTCGAAAGTCAGGTTCTGGCTGTTGGCGCTGTTGGTGAACTCGAGGGCGATGGGCGTCGTCGAGTTCTTGGGGATTTTGATGCACCCGGTCGTGGGGGGACGCCACGTGAACACGATGGGCGGCGTTTGAGCAGCGAGGTTGGTGGTCATCGTCGCCGTGCAGATGTAAATGTCATGAACCGTGTCGGGGTTCTTGATGCTCAAGGACAACACATACGACTTGGTGTAAGGCGAGTGACACGAGTTGCCTGGAGCCTTGCACCCCTTGATGAAAGTGATGACGGGGGAAGGTCCCGATGCGGCATACGCCGGCGCCGTGGCCACGACCGCTACGGCCGGTGCGCTCCACGCCACTCCCTTGGCCACCGTGCGCCGAGTCGGTGCCAACCCCTGGTTCTCTTCCACTGCGTCTGATCCCTTCCCCACCCGTGGCCACGCGTCGGCCCTTTGACACAGGATGCTAGTGGCAATCCCAGCCAGTATCCGCCAATCGCCCACGATTTCCTTGTCCGATATTCGAAGGACGCCCTTTCTCGGCACGATCCTCAACGCCCGTGGGCCATGCCCGGTCAGAGCCGAGAATCGGTCGGGTCTAGATTCACCAGGAGACATCGACGTCGAAGGAGCATCCATGTCCATCCCGCACCGCACCATCGGCCACGGCCCCAAGACGGTCTTCCTCCTCCACGGCTGGTTCGGCTCCGCCGACGGGTGGGGAAGTTTCCCCGATTACCTCGACCCCGAGGCCGCGACGTGGGTCTTCACCGACAACCGCGGGTATGGCGCTCGGATGGCAGAGGCCGGAGAGTTCACCCTCGACGAAGTCGCCGACGATGTCCTCGCCCTCGCCGATGAACTTGGCGCCGACACCTTCTCCCTCGTCGGGCACTCGATGGGCGGCGCCGAGGTATTGCGCGTCCTTGCCAAGGCACCCGATCGGGTCGAGCGGCTCGTGGCCATCACCCCGGTGGGCGCGCAGCCGGTCCCGCTCGATGAGGCCGGGCACGACCTCTTCTTCGGCGCCCCGGACGTTCGCGAGAAGCGCTACGGGATTGTCGATTTCACGACCGGCAATCGGCTCACCCCGCAGTTCGTCAATGCGATCGTCGATTGGTCACTTGTCCACTCGACCGTTGACGGTTTCCGTGGTGCCGTTGTCGCCTGGACCAGCCCCGACTTCCTCGCCGAAGTCGAGGGCAAGGATCTGCCGGTCCTCGTCATCCCCGGCGAGCACGACCCAGCCTTGGGCGAGGCCACGGTGAACCAGACGTGGAAGCCCTACTTCCCCAATTGCTCGGTCGAGGTCATGCCGAACGCCGGCCACTATCCGATGTTCGAGACCCCGGTCGCCCTCGCCACGAAGATCAACGCCTTCCTCGGGTGACGGCGGCCGATACCGCCCTCGTGCACGACCCCTGCACCTACACCAGTGGCGTGCCGTATGCGCGTCCGCGATGGCACGCGAAGCCGTCGCCCTGCGGCCAGCGCCCGGCGCCGACGGCGGGATGCCGGACCCGCGCTCGCGTGCTGGCATGCCCGACCCCTACCACTACGCCCACCTGCTCCGCGCAGCGAAGCGCGCCGATCCCGGTGACGATGTCATGTCCCTGCTCATGCGCGCCTGCGCTGACGACGGGGGAGAGGTCAGCCTCGAGGAGTTCGAGAACCTCTTCTGGCTCTTCGCGGTGGCCGGCAACGAGAAGGTGCGCAACGGCATACCAGGCGGGATGGTGGCGCGGCTAGCCGACCCGCAGCCGCAGCGAGCGCTGCGCGCGGACCCGTCGCTGATAGCCAGCACGGTCGAGGAGATGCTCCGCTGGTGGACGCCGGTGATGACTTTCCGGCGCACGGCGACCACCGAGGTGTCCATTGCGGGGCAACGGATTCGGGCCGGCGAGAAGGTTGTCGTCTCCTTCAATTCCGCCAATCGCGACGAGAGCGTCTTCCCCGATCCGGACCGCTTCGAGATCCGCCGGTATGCCGCCGGCTCACCCGCCCGCCCGCATCTCGCCTTCGGCCACGGCCCGCACTCCTGCCTCGGGGCAGATCTCGCCCGCGTGCAGATGGCGACCCTGCTGGAGGTTCTTCTCGCGCGGACGGCGTGGCTGGAGCTGGCTGGTGAACCGGCCTATCTGCGCAGCAACTTCCAGCGCGGCGTCAAACGCCTCCCGGTGCGTTGACGGCTGTGACCAAAGGAGCGTCCGCTAGCGGCCGTGACAAGGAACGGCCGCCGAACCGTTTCTGTTCGGCGGCCGTCTGGCCTCGGACCGGAGTGGGCCGGCCCGAACATTCCGTTGTCTTCCCCGCCTAGTCTCCCCGGCGAGGACGGGGCAGCATCAGCCCTTGTCGGCGCCGGCGTTGGCGCCCTGGGTGAAGAAGCGCTGGAAGAGGATGAAGACCAGCGCGGTCGGGATGGTCATGATCAAGGCCGCCGCCATCTTGATGGGGTACTGCGTGCCCGACCCGAGGCCGCCGGTGGTAAAGCCGGCGATCCCGCGTGTCAGCGTGTAGAGGCTGTCCTTGTTGGTGGCGATGATGAAGTGCCCCAGTTCGTTCCACGAGCCCTGGAAGGAGAGGATCGTCAACGTGATGAGGGCCGGCTTCGCCATCGGCAGCACGATCGACCAGAAGGTCCGGAAGGTGCCGGCGCCATCGATGCGGGCCGCCTCCTCCACCGACGGGGGGATCGACTCGAAGAACTGCTTCATGATGAAGACCCCGGCGGCGTCACACACGAGCGGCAAGAAGAGCGCCGTCGGGGTGTTGTAGATGCCGTAGTACTTCAGCGCGAGGAACTTCGGCAGCAGCAGGACGATGCCGGGCACGGCCATGACCGCGAGGACGGCGGTGAACAGGGCGTCGCGGCCCTTGAACTTCAGGCGTGCCAGGGCATACCCGGCGAGGGAGTTGAAGAAGACCCGCCCGAGGGTGACGATGATCGCCACCCAGAAGGAGTTGAAGAACCACAAGGGAAACTTCGTGTCCGCGAGGCGGGAGATCGCGTCGGTCGTGACCGGGTTGGGGATCAGGCTCAGCGGGTTGTCCGTGGCGTCCGACTGCGTCTTGAACGAGGTGACCAACTGGATGATGAACGGGAAGATGTACATCAACGCGAACATCACGAGCAGGGTGTAGAAGAGCGCCTTCTTGGTGCCGCTCGAGCGACCGAGAAGCTGGCCGTCGCTCGTGGGCGCCCCCGTCGTCTCCACCTTGGTCAGCGCCGATCCCTCTGCCGCTGTAATCCTGGCGTCCTGGGCGCCGAGAGAGTCACTCATGCGGTCACCTCCTTCTTCGCCGCGCGCCGTGCCGCACGCTGGGCCTTCTTTGTGGCCGCCTCGTCCTTGTCGCGCAACAACCAACGCTGCGCCTGCGTCATCAGGAAGATCAGCAGGAAGAGCAGGAACGCCATCGCGGCGCCTTGGCCCCACTTCTGGTTGGTGAAGGCGGCCTGATAGGACAAGAAGGCGGGCGTCAGCGTTGTCTTGGCGGGCTTGCCCTGACCCATGATGTACATCTGGTCGAAGACCTGCCAGGTGCCGATCACGCCGAGCGTGACCACCAACAAGATCGTGGGACGCAGGTGCGGGATCGTGACATTCCAGAAACGCTGACGGGCATTGGCGCCGTCCACCATGGCCGCCTCCTCGACTTCGGTCGGCAGGTCTTGGAGGGCCGCGAGGAACATCAGCATGAAGGTGCCGGCCGTGGTCCAGATGACCTGGAACATGATGGCGGAGAGTGCCACGCTCGGCCCCTTGATCCATTCCCAGAGCGAGAGGTTCATGACCTTCGTGTCCGCCAGTGCCGCGGGTGGCGAGTCGATATTCCACACCCCGAGTCCGTCACCGGCGAGGTGAATCAGTCCGCGGGGGTCGGCGAACCAGTTCGGTCCGTGGATGCCAAACCAGGCCAGCACGCCATTGATCGCACCGGTGCCGGCGAAGAGGTAGAGGAAGACCAACGAGATCGCCACTGAGGAGACGACCGACGGGAAGTAGAAGGCGGTGCGGAAGAAGGTGCGGCCCTTGAGCCACTTCTGATTGACCAGGACCGCGAGCAGGAGCGCGATGGCGGTCTGCAGCGGGACCACGCCCAAGACGTAGTAGAAGGTATTACGCAGCGAGGTCATGAAGTCCTGGCGGGCCAGGCCTTGCTTGGTGAGGAGGTCGCTGTAGTTCTTCAGGCCGACGAACTCGGTGGTGCCGCCGAACGGCGATCCTCGCCCGGTCCAGTTGCTGACCGAGACCCACAGGGCCATGACGATCGGGATGACGAGGAAGAGACCCAGGATCAGGATCATCGGGGTGACGAAGAGCCAACCGGCCACCGGTTGACGCATCGGGTCACCGGACTTGGTGCGTGCCATACGACCTCCTAACAAAAGGTGCAGTTCGCCGTCGGGCCGGTGGAAGAGCCCGGCCCGACCGCGAAAGGTGTTGTGCGCAAGAGGGATCAGCCGCCGATGGCGGAGGCTGCGTTGTCGTCGAAGGACTTGGTGGCGCCGGCGATGTCGGCGGTGGCCATCTTCTCCAGCTGGCTGTTGAGCTCGCCGACGACGTCGGTCAGGCCCGGGACATTGATCGGTCCGTGGCCGTACTCACCACCGGCGACGAAGGCGGCGTCCTCGGGGAACTTGGCCTTGTAGGCGTCCGCGGCGTCGGTGCGGCTCGGCATGACGCCGAAGGCGTCGGCAAAGGCCATCTGCGACTCGACCGTCGTCAAGGAACTGATCAGGTCGATCGCGGCGTCCTTGTTCTTGGAGTCGGTCGCCAGGGCCCAGCACTGGGTGAACATCAAGGTGCCCTTCTGTGCTCCCGCGGGCATCTCGACGACCTTGTAGCCGACCTTCGGATAGTCGTTCTTCATCGCGCCCTTGATCCAGTTGCCTTCGATGGTCATGGCCGCGAGCTGCTTGCCGAAGGCCTCGCCGCCCCAACCGACGCCCAGGTCGTTCGACATCTTGAAGTTGCCGGCCTTGACGTTGTCCTGGACGAACTTCAGGGCGTCGGTGACCTTGGCGTCGGCAGCGGCGCCCGCGGTGTTGTCGGCGTTGAGCCACCAGCCGCCGTTCTGGACGACGAAGGCGCCGAGGCGGTCGATGCCGACGCCGATGCCGAGACCCGCAACCTTGTCGGTCGTCAGCTTCTTGGAGACGGCGACCAGCTGGTCCCAGGTAGTGGGGATGTCGGCATCGGTCAGGCCGGCCTTCTTCCACATCTCGGTGTTGATCTCCAGCGCGAGCGAGGAGAAGTCCTTGGGCACGCAGTACTGCTTGCCGTCGTAGGTGAAGGTGGTGCGCAGCGACTCGTAGAACTTGTCGTTGTCGGCGATCTTGTCGGCGTAGGGCTCAAGCGAACCCTGCTTGGCGAAGGTCGCGAATTTGCCGGCATCCATGTACATGATGTCGGCCGGGTTACCGCCGGCGAAGCCCTGGGCCAGTTCCTGGTCCATGTCCGAGGCGACGGTGACCTCGACGGTGTTGCCCGTCTTCTTGCCCCAAGCATCGGTGGCGGCCTTGACCGCAGCGGTCTCGGCATCGCCAGAGGAGGCGATGAGCATCTTCAGTGCCGCCCCGGTGGGGACGCTGGCGCTTGAGGTCTCGCCGCTGGACGCGGTTCCGGAGGAGGACGCTCCGCCGGTGGCGCTGGAGCTGGTTTCGAAGCCGCCGCCACCTCCGCAGGCAGCGAGGGTCAGCGAACCGATTGCGGCGATGGCCAAGGTGGTGCCGCGGCGGGCGGTGCGATTCATGATGTTCCTTCTGTGGTGGGGGTGGTGGGGGACAGGGTTTGATCGTTCAAAGACGGTCGCTGGGAGATCTCCCGATGCGGCGGACGTCAAGGGGCGTGCGGGTCGCGGGATGAGCTGGCGCGGGCGACCAGCCGGGGTTGGAATAGCGCGCCGGTGTCCGGGGCGCGGCCGCCGGCGAGCCGCTCATGGACGACACCGAGGAGATGATCGGCCACGGCGTCGAGGGGTTGCGCGACCGAGGAGATGCCGGCGAGTTCTGCCAGGGCCGAATCGTCGAAGCCGACAATGCCGATATCCGGGCCGATACGCCAGCCTCGCTCGCTCGCGGCGCGCTCGAGCCCGAGCGCCAAGAGGTCGGACGCGCAGACGATGGCGCTTCCCTTGCCGATCCGGTCCAGCAGTGCGCGCCCGGCCTCCAGCGCGGGCTGCAGTCGTTGGCTCGACACGCCCTCCGGGCCCGGCCGCATGCCAGCGGCGTCGAGTGCGTCCGCCCACCCGGCGCGGCGGTCGTCGCCCACCGCGGAGCCCGACGGCCACCCGAAGAAGCCGATGCGGTCGTAGCCAGCGTCCACCAGGTGGCGAACGGCCTGGCCGACGCCGTCATGCCCGTCCACGTCGGCCCAGGAGGTGATGTCGGGGCGCCCCCAAAGGCGACCGAAAGCGGCATACGGCACGCGATGGTCGTCCAGCCATTGGGGACGCGGGTCGCCTGGGTGGGTGTCGGCGAGGATGAAGGCGTCGACGAGTTGACCGCGAACCATGTCCTGGTAGCCGGCGAGGAGCGGTCGCGCGTCGTGGGTGCCGAAGGTGACCATGTGGCTGCCGTGCGCCGCGGCGTGGACACTCAGGGCCAGCACGAAGGGGAAGGCGACGGCGTTGCGATGGCCTGCCCCGGTCGCGTTGAGTTCGAAGCCGACGGCCCCGGTGCGTTGCGACCGCAGCGTCTGGGCAGCGTTGGACGGCCGATAGCCCAACTCGTCGATGACGCGGCGGACCCGCTCAAGGGTGGGAGCTTTGACGCGCTCGGGGTGGATGAGGGAGTTGCTCACCGTCTGGCGGGAGACGCCAGCGGCGTCGGCGACCTCGCGGATGGTGATCCTGCCTGGCATGACGTGCACGGGATCCCTCCTCGGCGTCGGCGTTGACGTGCGGCCCGGGAATGGGCCAAGGTGTGCGCAGATCGCTTATCTCGCCAACCACGATCACGTGGCTCACTTTGAACGATCAGATTTGAACTGTGGACCCTGCACCGGGGTTCTGTCAAGCACCATGTCTCGACCGAGAGAAAGTGAGAGCCGCCCGTGACCAAGATCAGCGGCCGTCAGCCGTGGTTGCACGATCGCACCATTGCCGTCTGCGGCAACGCCACGGCGCTGTCGGTGGCCGATGGGTCGATGGGTGCCACGGGCACCGGGCTGCTCGTCGACGACCGCCTCGTGCTCTCCGAGCTGCGCCTGCGGTTGGCGGGGGAGGAGCCCGCTGTCATCCAGAGCGGAGCGACCGGGGCAGTCGCCGCGATCTGGTCGTGCGCGCGGAATCTCGGCGATAGTGGGCCCGACCCGACGGTTGAGGTGCACAGGCGGCGCGAGGTGGTCGGCGGCGGAATGCGCGAACGGATCCGGCTGATCTCTCGGGCGGCCGACCCAGTGCTGGTCGATGTCGAGATCACGCTCGGCGGGACCGGCGCGGAGTTGGCGGTCGTCAAGGGTGGGCATCCGCAAGGCCCTGTCCTGCCGATCTCGATCGAGGGTCCCGCCCTGCGGTGGATCGACGACCGGCACGAGACCACCGTGCGCACCGTGCCGGTTGCCGAAGTCGCCGTCGGGGCCGACGGACTCGCGCGCCTGACCTGGCCGGTGGAACTCTCGACGAGCGTGCCCGTCGATCTCGTCGTCGAGATCGACGCCCGCCGGGTATCCGCTTCGGCCTTCGATGCCGATGCCGGGACCGGGCTGGTCGATTGGTCGGGCATCGAGGCGCTCGCTGTGGACCGGCGGATCGGGGCCCTGGTGTCCACCTCGCTCCGCGACCTCCAAGCCCTCCTGCTGACCGACCCGCTCGCGCCCTCTGACGTCTTTGCCGGCGCCGGAACTCCTTGGTATCTCACGCTTTTCGGCCGGGACTCGCTGTGGGCCGCACGCCTGATGCTGCCCTTCGACCTGGCCCTGGCTGGCGGGACCCTGCGCACCTTGGCTCGTCGGCAGGGGCACACCAACGACCCCGTCACTGCCGAGGAACCGGGCAAGATCTTGCACGAGGTGCGCCGGGCGCCGTATGTCGACAAGACCTCCGGCATGGTGCTGCCCCCGGTCTACTACGGCACCGTGGATGCCACCGCCCTGTGGGCGATCGTGCTGCACGATGCCTGGCGGCAGGGTTTGGACACCGGCGAAGTGCGCGCCCTATTGCCCAATCTGCAGGCGGCCATGGGCTGGCTCCAACAGGCTGCCGACAACGAGCTCGGTCTGCTGCGCTATATCGATCGGTCCGGATCGGGCCTGGCCAACCAGGGGTGGAAGGACTCCGGCGACTCGATGCGCCGCCGCGATGGCAGCATCGCGCCGGCACCCATCGCCCTTGTCGAGGCTCAGGCGTATGCCGTTGAGGCCGCCTACGGTGCGGCAGCCATCTACGAGGCATTCGGCGTGCCGGGCGCCGATGCGGTCCGGGCCTGGGGGGTCGACCTTGCTGGGCGAATCAACGAGCGCTACTGGGTCGAGGACGATCGGGGGAGCTATCTGGCGATGGCCATCGATGGTGACGGTCGACCGGTCGACGGCGTCGGCAGCAATATGGGCCATGTGCTCGGCACCGGCGTGCTGGACGAGGGTCAGGCGCGGCTAGTCGTCGACCGGCTGCTCGCTCCGGATCTGTTGGGGGAGTTCGGGATCGGGACGCTCTCGCGCACCAATCCGGCATACAACCCGATCGGTTATCACACCGGTTCGGTGTGGACGCACGATACGGCGATCGCCCTGCTCGGCATGGTCCGCGAGGGGCAGTCCCGGGCCGCGAGCCAGGTAGCCCGCGGCCTGGTGGCCGTGACGGTGCCGCTGAACTATCGTGCCCCCGAGCTCTTCGCGGGGGAGTCGGTGGCCGGCCTCCCGGCGCCCTACCCGGCGTCGTGCCGTCCGCAGGCCTGGTCGGCGGCGTCTGCGGCGGCGATCGTCGCC
>NZ_DAOQZV010000031.1:0-20615 GCF_035343835.1 Nostocoides sp.
CGGGGCCATGCCCGCGGTGGAGATCGTCGACGCGGCGCTCGCCGAGCACGCCCGGATCCGCTTCGCGAGCGCGACCCCGCGGGGCCGGCGACGACGAGCACCGAGCGCCCCTGCCGCGCCAGGTCGGCCGCAATGTTGACGATGGTCTGCGTCTTGCCCGTGCCCGGCCCGCTGTCGACGACGACCGTGCGCCGGCCGCGCACCGCCTCCAGGACCGCAAGCTGACTCGGGTCAGCATCCAGCACCGTCATCTCTTCGGGGTTCGCCGCGTCCTGAACTCGGGCGGGCTGCGGCCCCCCGATCGAGCCACGCGCCAGCCGGCCCACGATCGGGTGCGCCGGCAGAGTCGGGGTGATGCGGTTGAAGTCCGCGGCCGCCGAGAGCTTGGCGTAGTGGAAGGTGGTCAGCCACAAATCCGGGGCGATCGACCACCCCGGCGGGCCGGTGAAGGCGCGGCCGAGCGCTTCATACGCGCTGCCTGGGTCGAAGCCACTGGAGCGCATCGACATGCGCACCAGCACATCAAACGGGATGTCGGCGCCGCCGGCATTGACCAGGTAGCTGCGCAGCGCCGGGTTGAACTCCAACTCCCCCGTCGCGACGACGACGAAGTCGCCCTGGGCGGCGTCCTCGGGCACCAGTTCGCAGCGTCGCAAAAAGACCGGGGCGTTGGGACGCGGGCCGCGGGCCACCGACCAGCTGGCCCGCCCAATCGCCAGGAAACTGCCCGGCACCCCCCGCTCGCGGGCGAGTTCGAGCTGCTTGGCGCGGATCGCCCGCGCCCGGGAGAAAGCCCGGGCCTGCGCCGACGCTTCGCGGTAGAGCTCGGTCAGGCGCGTGCTCTTGCCGGCGAGCAATTTGGCCAACCCGCCGGGGTGGGCATGGGTGATGTCGAGCGCGATCGCGTGGTCGCTCCAGAGCAAGGTGTTGGGCCCGCCATGCCGCGTCACTTCGGCTCGCCACTGGACCAAGCGCTCGGCCACCGGATCCCCGGTTTCGGGGGTCGCTGGAGCGTGGGAGGCGGACACGAGGGTCAGGCTAACCAATCCCGGAGTGAGGCGAGAATCGCGGTCAACGCACCGCGGTCGCTGCGGCCTCCGAGCGCCGGATCAGCAGGCCGAGCAGCACGACCGCGACGGCGAGCAGGGCACAGAACTGAGCCAGGCGGGCATACCCCCATTGGTCGACGACGACCCCGGCGAGCGCGCCGCCAGAGGCGGCCGCCATGCCCATGACCAGGTCCGACACGCCCTGGGCGCCGGCCCGCCTCGGGATCGGGATGCTCGCGACGAGCAGGGCCGAGCCGCTGACGAGGGTGGCCGACCAGCCGACACCGAGGACGAACAGGCCCAGCGCCAGATCGTGGGAGTAGCCGATCGCGCTTCGGCCGGCGAGGAAGGTCGCGAGTAGGAGCAGCAGTCCGCCACCAATGGCGACGCGTCCGGCGCCCACCCGGTCGACCGCGATCCCCATCAGCGGGGAGAGCGCGAACATCCCGAGAATATGGCCGCTGATGACGAAGCCGACGATCTCTAGGGAGGCATGGCCGTGCACCATGTGCAACGGGGTCATGACCATCAGGCTGACCATCACCATGTGGCCGAGCGCGGTCACACCCACCGCGGCTGTGGCCCGCCGCGACGCGCGGATCGCACTCAGCCCGCGGCGCACCGAGCCGCGAGCCGGCTCCTCGTCGACGGGGGCCAGGGCTCGCGCGAGCAGGAGCGGGTCGGGGCGTAGCCGGGCCCACATGACGACCGCGCCGACGGTCAGCACGATGGCGCCGATGACGAAGGGTCCGGCGAGTTCGTCGACCCCGAGGGCGCGAGCCAGCGGCCGGGCGGGAGCCGTCAGGTTCGGCCCGAGGATCGACCCGACCGTGGTCACCCAGACCACCAGGCTCAGGTCGCGCCCGCGGTGGGCGGGCAGCGCGAGGTCGGCCGCGGCATACCGGGCGGCGCTATTGGCGGCGGTCGCGCAGCCGAGCAGCACGCAGCCGGCCAGCAGCAGGGCGAAGGAGCCGGCGACCGCAGCGGCAACGATGCCGAGCGCGCCGAGGACGGCAACCGCATACGCGAAGGTCAGGCTGGGGCGTCGGCCGGCGCGATGGGCGAGCGCGGCGACCGGAATGGCAAAGAGAGCGGCGCCCAGGGTCTGGAATGTCCCGCCGAGTCCGGCGAAATCTGTTCTGCCCGATATCTTTTCGGCGAGGATGGAGCCGACGGTCGCGCCAGCGGCCAGGCCGACACCGCTGAGCACTTGGGTGACCATCAGCGTCCGGACCGTATGCCGTTGGGCCGCCTCCCGGTCCAGGGTCACCGTCACCCGCCCACCCTAGGAGTGCGCTGCACCCATGACAAAGCTCATGGACCGAAGGTGACGGGCGGCCCAAGACGGCACGGTCGCCCGGCGCGAGGGTTGCGCCATGACCACCGCAACCCTCGCTCCCCACCGCCCCGCCATGGGCGCGATCGGTGCTCCCGCGATCGCCCTGACCGGGCTCACCAAAACCTTCGGCACGGTCCAGGCCGTCCGCGGGATCGACCTGCACGTCGCCCAGGGCGAGGTGCTCGCCTTCCTCGGCCCCAATGGGGCCGGCAAGACCACGACCATCGACATGGTGCTCGGACTCGCCGAACCCACGAGTGGCTCCGCCGAGGTGTTCGGCTTCGAACCGGGGGAAGCCATCCGTCGCGGCCTGGTCTCGGCCGTCATGCAGACCGGCGGGCTCCTAAAGGACCTGACGGTTCGCGAGACCATCGCCTACACCGCGTCGCTCTTCCCCAGCGCCCGGCCCGTCGATGAGGTGCTGGCCGCGGCCGGCCTGACCGATCTGGCCGGTCGCTCGGTCGGCAAGTGCAGCGGCGGCGAGCAGCAGCTCCTGCGCTTCGCCATGGCCCTGGTCAGCGACCCGCAGCTGCTGATCCTCGACGAGCCGACCACCGGGATGGACGTCAACGCCCGGCGTGCCTTCTGGGAGCACATCCGCGCCGAGGCCGCCACCGGCCGCACGATCATCTTCGCGACGCACTATCTGCAGGAGGCCGACGAGTACGCCGACCGGATCGTCCTGGTCCGCAGCGGTCGCATCGTCGCCGACGGCACGCCGGCGCAGCTGAAGGCCCAGGGCAACGGGCGGACCGTCCGCGCCACCTGGCCCGGTGTCAGCGCCGACGATCTGCGCGATGTGCCCGGCATCGACCACGCCGATATCCGCGGGGACATCCTCACCGCCTCGGCGACCGACTCCGACGCCCTGGCCCGTCACTTGCTCCTCCACACCCCCGCCCACGACCTCGAAGTCACCGCCCGCGGCCTCGACGAGGCCTTCATCGCGCTCACCGCGACCGAAATCGAAGAGAACTGACATGACCACGACAGTGATCGACCCCCGTGCCCGTCGCGCCCCCCTCGGCGGCGTCAGCCCCACCCTGGCCGGCATCGAGCTGCGCCGAATCCTGCGCAACCGGCGCACGATGATCTTCACGCTGATCTTCCCGGTCGTGATGTTCCTGTTCATCTCCGCCCAGATCAAGGGCGCGGACGACTCCATGGGCCCGAGCGTGATCGCCAATGTCGGCGCCTACGTGATGGTGAGCATGGCGGTCTACGGCGCCGTCATGGCAACCACTAGCGCCGGCGCGTCGGTCTCCGTCGAACGCGCCTCCGGCTGGTCGCGCCAGCTGCGGCTGACGCCATTGCGGCCCACGGCATACGTGCTGTTGAAGGTGGTGCTCGCGCTGGTCGTGGGCGCCTTGGCAACCAGCGTCACCTTCGCGGTCGGCGAGTTGACCGGCAGTGCCCACCTCGGCGCGGGCTCCGCCCTCCTCTCGGCCGGGCTGATCATCCTCGGCTCGCTCGTCTTCGCCGCCTTCGGACTGTTCATGGGGTATCTGCTGCCGAGCGAGAACGCGATGCAGTTCCTCGGGCCGGTGCTGGCCGTCCTGTCGATCTTCGGCGGCATCTTCAGCGCTCCGATCGACCCGTCCTCGACTTATGGCCGGATCGCCTCCCTCACACCGATCTACGGCCTCTCGCAGGTCGCCCACTGGCCGCTCACGCTGACCACGTCCGGCACTCATGATCCCTTCGACATCTCGTGGGTGATCAATATGGTCGCCTGGGGGGCAATCTTCGTCGCGGGGGCGGTCTGGCGCTTCCGCAAGGACACCGCCCGGGTGTGACACTGTCCCGTATGACGCGGCTCCCGGCCCTGTCCTCGCTCGAGGGCGAGGACCGGGACCGCGCAATTTCGCACCTGGCTCGGCTCGCGCTCGTCGGTGTCTGGCTGATCTTCTTGTTGGAGCCGTTAGCGGCGGCCTGGTCGGCGCGCTCGGGCGTACGCGGGCAACTCGGCCTCGCCGCCACCGTCCTTTTCGCACTGCTCTATATGTGGCACTTCGAGAGGTCACGCGCCTTCGACGCGAATACCGACGGCCTCGTCGGTCAGCGGGTCACCTCCCGACGATGGCCGCGGTATGCCGTTCTGGTCGCCCTGACCGTCGCCGTCACCTTGCTCATCGGGCAGCCGGGCACGGCGACCTGGGTCTTCCTAGCCGTCTCCGGCCTGTGGACGATGCCCATGCCCTACGCCCTGGCGATCGGCCTGGCACTCGCGGGGGGCTACGAGACGCTCGTGCGCGTCCTGGACGGGTGGAATCGGCATACGGGCGTCTCGTTGTCCATCGTCATGGCGATGCTGGCGGTGAGCGCGGGGCGGCTCGCGATGCGCCGCACGGCCGATCTGTCGGCGGCTCGCCGCGAGAACGCCCGGCTGGCAGTGGAGGAGGAGCGGCACCGGCTGGCCCGGGACATCCACGACATCCTCGGTCACTCCCTGACCGTCATCACCGTCAAGGCCGAGCTCGCCGGGCGCCTCCTTGACGCCGACGCCGAGCGGGCGCGGGCCGAGATCGCCTCGGTGGAGGCGTTGGCGCGGGAGGCGTTGGCCGATGTGCGCGGCGCGGTCGTCGGGGTGCGGGAGATCTCCCTCGCCGGTGAGTTGGCGTCGGCGCGACAGGCCCTGACGGCGGCCGGCATCACCCCGCGCCTGCCGACGGCCGTGGACGCGGTTGACCCCGGGCTCAAGGAACTGTTCGCCTGGACGGTGCGCGAGTCGGTCACCAATGTGGTGCGCCACTCGGGGGCGTCGACCTGTCGAATCGACTTGGAGCCCAAGCGAATTGTCGTGCGCGACGACGGCCGCGGAGCGCACGGCGGCGCCCAGGGCAGTGGCCTGCGCGGGCTGCGCGAGCGGGCGCGTTTGGTCGGGGCGAGCGTGACGACATCGTCCGCCGACGAAAACGGATTCGAGGTCGTCGTCGCCGGGAAGTAGCGTTGACCGCGAGGGGGTTGCGATGACAATTCGCGTTGTCCTGGTCGACGACCAGGCTCTGGTCCGGGGCGCGCTTGCCGCGCTGCTCGACCTCGAGATCGACCTCACGGTCGTCGGCGAGGCGTCCTCGGCGACCGAAGCGATCGCCCTGGCGGCGTCGGTGACACCCGATGTCGTGCTGATGGATGTCGACATGCCCGGGATGGACGGTATCGAGGCGACCGCGGCGCTGCGTGCCAGCGGTTCGCCCGCGCGGGTGCTGATCGTGACCACCTACGGCCGCCCGGGCTACTTGCGGCGGGCCCTACAGGCCGGTGCCTCCGGATTTGTCGTCAAGGACACCCCGGCGCGGCTGCTCGCCGACGCCGTGCGGCGCGTTCATACCGGAATGCGCGTGGTGGACCCGGCGCTGGCGATGGACTCGCTGATCGCCGGCGATTCACCGCTGACGGCGCGGGAGGCGGACGTGCTGCGGGCTGTCCTGGACGGCGGGTCGATCACCGATATCGCTGCGGCCGTGCACCTTTCGGAAGGAACGGTGCGCAATCACCTGTCCAATGTCATCGGCAAGACGAATGCCCGCAATCGCGCCGACGCCGCTCGAGTCGCCCAGGAGAACGGCTGGCTCTGACGCCACTGCGCCGCGTCACGGTCCCCACCAGTAGGCATCGACGGTCATAGCTCAGCCGCCTCCAATGGTGGACGTGAGCGCCTGCGCGCTCTCGACGGGACTCGAACCGAAGGCCAGCGCCAGCCCGAGCCCGATCATCACCACGGCGATGAGCGCGTCCAGGGCTCGCCACGCGCTCGCCCGGGCGAAGATGGGAGCGAGCAGGCGGGCACCGAAACCGAGCCCCGTGAACCACACAAGCGAGGCAGTCACCGCACCCACGGCGAACCACCAGCGCCACGCTCCCTGGGTCGCGGCCACCGAGCCGAGGAAGACGAGCGTGTCCAGATAGACGTGCGGATTGAGCCAGGTGAAGGCCAGAGTGGTCAGCAGCGCCGTCCGCAGGGCCGTCGGCCCGCCGCCGGTCACCGCTTCCAGGTGGTCGGCCCCGCGGGCCCGGCGTGCTGCCAGCAATCCGTAGCCGATCAGGAAGGCCGCCCCGATGATCCGAACCACGGTCAGCAGCGTGGGCGCCGCCGTGACCAGGGCCCCCACCCCCACCACACCGGCCACAATAAGGACGGCATCCGAGACCGCACAGATCGCGACGATCGGCAGCACATGCTCGCGCTTGATGCCTTGCCGCAGCACATAGGCGTTCTGCGCGCCGATGGCGACGATCAGCGCAGCGCCGGTGAGCAGGCCGGTCAATGCCGCGGTCCAGGGCGATTCCATGAGGTGACGGTAGGCGCCGCAACACCATCAGCACCAACGCAGATTCCTTATGAATCATTAGCATTACTGTATGGAAGCGTCCCTGGATCAGCTGCGCACCCTCGCCGCCGTCGTGGACGAAGGCACCTTCGACGCCGCGTCCGCGGCGCTGGGCGTCACCCCGTCCGCGGTCAGCCAACGGATCAAGGCGCTGGAGACGAGCGTCGGCCGGGTGCTGATCACCCGGACCAAACCCGTGCGGGTGACCGGCCCCGGAGCCGCGGTGCTCCGGCTCGCCCGCACGACGACACGGCTGGCCGACGACACGGCATACGACCTCGGGCTGGGGGGCGGCGCGGGCTTCGCCCGCCTGCCCATCGCCGTCAACGCCGACTCGCTCGCAACGTGGTTCCTCCCCGCGCTCGCGCGGATGCCCGCGCGACAACGAGCGGTCTTCGATGTGCACCTCGACGACCAGGACCGGACGTATGAGCTGTTCACCTCCGAGTCCGTGCTCGCGGCGGTGACATCGATCGATCGGCCCGTCGCCGGCTGCGCGGTCACCCCGCTGGGGTCGATGCGCTATCTCGCGGTGGCCTCCCCCGACTTCGCCGCCGCCGCGCTGCCCGACGGCCTGACCGACGCGGCGGTGGCCGACGCGCCACTGATCGTCTTCAACCGCAAGGACACGCTTCAGCACCGGTTCATCCAGCAGGTGACTGGCGAATCCCTCACGCCACCAACGCATTTCCTGCCCTCGACGGCGGACTTCCTGAACGGCATACGGCTGGGCATGGGGTGGGGGATGGTCCCGGAGCTCCAGGCGGAGGGTGAAATGGCGCGCGGCACGGTCGTGGCGCTCGCGCCCGATCGGCCGATGGACGTGCCGCTGTTTTGGCAGGTATGGCCGCTGGACTCGCCGCCCCTGCGCGCCCTGACCGAGGTGGTCCTCGCCGCAGCCGACGTGCACTTACGGCCCACGGCGTCGCACGGCGTCCGCGGGTGGGGTCCAGCGACGAGGGCCTAGGTTGGGGTCATGGCCAAGCCGACTGCCGCCGAGGTGATCGCGGGCGACCGCGCCGTGCGCGTGTCTTCTCCCGAGCGCGTCATCTACCCCGCGACCGAGACCACGGCGGAGGTCACCAAGGTGATGGTCGCGAAGTATTTCGCGTCGGTCGACGACGGCTTGATGCGGGCCCTGCGTGGCCGGCCGACCGCCCTGGAACGCTGGACCAAGGGCGTGCTGCCCGGGATGAAGCTGGGAACTGGCCGGCCGGGCGAGCAGGCCGACGCGTTCTACCAGAAGCGGGTCCCAACTGGGGCGCCGGACTATCTGCAGTCGTGCGAGATCACCTTTCCGTCCGGGCGCACGGCGCGCGAGGTGTGCCCCACCGAGATCGCTGTGCCGGTGTGGTGCGCGCACATGGGGACACTGACCTTCCATCCCTGGCCGGTTCGGTGCGCCGACGTCGACCGGCCGGACGAACTGCGCATCGATCTCGATCCGCAGCCCGGGACGACCTTCGGCGACGCGGTGCGCGTGGCTGGCGTGGCCCGAGAGTTGTTGTCGGATTTGGGGATCCGGGGCTTCGTGAAGACAAGCGGTAATCGCGGCGTACACATCTTTGTGCGCATCCGGCCGGACTGGGAGTTCCTCGACGTCCGGCACGCCGCCATCGGTTTCGGGCGCGCGCTGGAGGCGCGCGACTCCGGCGTGACCACCGCCTGGTGGAAGGAGGAGCGGGGGGCGCGGATCTTTGTCGACTTCAACCAGAACTGCCGTGACCGGACGATCGCCTCGGCCTATTCGCTGCGCCCGCTGCCGGGCGCGCCGGTCTCGACGCCGGTGACCTGGGAGGAGTTGGCGGGTTTGCGGGACCCGTCGGCCTTCAACCTGTTCACGGTTCCCGAGCGGCTCGTGGACGGCGATCCCTGGGCCGCGATCGATGACGAGGCGTTCTCGATCGAGCCGCTGCTGCGCCTGTATGAGGAGTCCGGACTCGGCGAGATGCCCTTCCCGCCGGACTACCCGAAGATGCCCGGCGAGCCGCCGCGCGTGCAGCCGAGCAAGAAGGTCGCCGCCCACTGGGATGCCGACGGAAATCGCCTGGCCGACTGACTCGCGCCGGTTCCGCTTCGCGGGGCCGAGTCCGCGAGGTCGCGGGGGCGCCAGGGCAAGGACGCGAGGACGAGGACGAGGACGCGAGGACGCGGCGTTGGGAGCGCACCGCGTGGCGGGTTGTCGGTGGTCGGTGGGACAGTGGTGGTCGTCCGGAAGCGGTGTTATACCCGCACCTTGTATAACGAACTATCCCTGAGGTATGCCTGTGCCGATCCCCAGCCCCTTCACCCCCGGAGCGCTCCCCCACGTCCTCGTCGGCCGGGTGCGCGAGCGCACCCGGATGGGTGACCTGCTCGCCCGGGTCACGACCTTCGGTGAGCTGGCCGGCCCACCCGTCGTGCTGCACGCCCCACGGGGTTTGGGCAAGACCTCCTTGCTGCGCGACACCGAGGACCGCGCGCGGGAACTGGGCTTCGTCACCGCCTGGGTGGCCTGCGCCAAGGGCAGCCCGATGCTCACCGAGCTGGCGAGTTCGGTGCGCCGCGCGCTGGTCGAGGCCGAGGTGCTCGACGACCGGTCGACCAAGCGTGTGCTGGAGTCGATCGCCGTCGAGTTCGCGATCTTCGGGGTGTCGCTGTCGACCGAGTTCGCGACAGCCCCGGCCGGAGCCGAGCTGCCACCGGCGGCGATCGGCGGGATGGAGCGGGTGCTGCACGAGGCCGCGGTGGCCGTGCGAGCACGCGGAGGCGCGGGCCTACTCGTCTTGATCGACGAGCTGCATGCCGCGCCCTATGCCGAGCTCGGCGTCCTGCTCAACGTCCTGCAGAATCTCGCGGGCCGGCGCGCCGAGAATCCACTGGCTGTTATGACGGCCGGCCTGCCGTCCACGCCCGAGATGATCATGCGGGCGGCGACCTTCGGCGAGCGCAGCGAGTTCATCGGGCTGGAACGCTTCGACGAGGCCGACTCGCGCCGGGTTCTGGAGGAGCCGGCGGGCGCGGCGTCAGTCGGCTGGGCGCGCGCCGCCCTCGACGCCGGACTCGCCATCGCCGACGGCAACCCCTACCTGCTGCAACTGGTCGGGGACTCGACCTGGCAGGCCGCGGGGCCGGAAGCCGGCGACGTGCTCGAACTCGATGACGTCGACGCCGGCTCCGACGGCATGCGCGGCCAGCTCGCCGCGATGTGCCGCGCCCGGTGGGATTCGGCGTCCGAGCTGGAGCAGGCCTTCCTCTCGGCGATGGCCGAGTATGCCGACGAGATCGTCCCGCGCGACCACATCGCCACCACCATGGGCCGCGAGTCCCGGGCCATCAGCGTGCCGCGGGCGCGCCTGATCGACCGGGGCGTGATCGAGGCCGCGGGGCGCGGGCGTCTGCGCTTCACCCTCCCCGGCATGGGCGCGTGGATCCGGGAGTTCCAGGCCGGCTGACCCGTCCGGGTCCCCGCGTCCTCCGTCGAGAGGCCGGTTCAGCCCCGTCGAAAGGCCGGTTCAGCCCCGTCGAGGGGCCGGTTCCCTGTCTGTCGAGAGGCCGGTTCCCTGTCTGTCGAGAGGCCGGTTCGGCCGCGGGTTGCGTCAGCGCGTCCAGCGGTAGCCCGTGGGCTCGCCCGCGCCGAGGTCGACGATCGCGGCGACCGGGCCGCCACCGTCCGGGCCCTGGTGCGCCGCCGACACCGAGACGAAGACCGCCGGGTCGCCGGTGACCGATGCGGTGACGCCGCCGACAGCGCTCTTGATCTGGCGGTGCCAGTGCACGTCGGAGTCGTCGAGCATGGCGTTGCGTCGACCGTGGACGGTCCCGTCGGTCGAGGTCTCGCACTTGAGGAAGACGTTGACCAGCCGGCCGTCGATGTCGCTGGAGTGCGGCCGCTCGGGCAACTCGAGCCCGGCGTCCTTGATCGCCGACCAGATGCCATCGGCGTCGAGGGCGTCGCGCATCACCGAGTGCCCGATCCGGTAGCGCCCACCGATGCCCTTGGCGTTGCCGACCACCACGACCTGCGCCTGGTCCAGTTCGACACCGGAGGAACAGGAGGCCACCGAGGAGTACTTGTCCCGGTTGTGCATGACGTCGGCGTCGACGATGTCCGTGGCTTCACCCAGCGCCTTGGCGATGCCGAGAGCGGTGCATCCATTGGAGAGATCCATCGACTCGTGGGTGTGCTCGGTCCAGACGCGGTGGCCGCGCGACTTCGCGTCGCGGATGGTGTGGATCGTCAGCAGCGGCGTCTTGGTCTGGACGTAATGCACATCAGCGGGGTCGGTGATCCCGGCCCGCTCCATCGCGACGAGCACGGCGTCGGCGACCTTGTCGACCATGCCGACATACCCGATCTCCTCCGGCGCGATCGGCTCGCTCATCGCGAAGCCGACGGTCAGCCGCAGGTCGTCGGACGCCTCGGCCTGGTCGGCGGGCACAGTGGCAAAGATCGTGGCGTGCGGGCTGATCACGCCGTCGGTGCCGCCGGACCAGACGATCGGGACGCCCTTGACCTGCTCTTCGGGCGCGCCATTCTTCATCAGCACCTCACGGAAGGCCCGGTCGGCGATGATGCGCGTGTAGTCGTTGACACCGCCATTGCCCTCGGTCTTGCCGATGATCGCGATGACCCGGCTGGGGTCCATGACCCTGTCGTCGATGAGCTTCTGCAACTCCGAGGCGTCAGCGACCGAGTGGATCGGAACCTTGCGAACTTCGATGGGCTCAGGCACGTGCGTGCACCTTTCTCATTGGGACAGAACCGATTTCATTTCCGTATGACGGTGCCGACACTGCCGTCGGTCGCCTCCACCGCGTCGGCGATGCGTTCGAGTGAGGTGACGATACTGCGCTCTCCGCCGGCCGTGACGAACCGCATGGCGGCCTCGACCTTGGGCCCCATCGAGCCGCTGGCGAACTCGCCGGCCTGGGCATACGCCCGCATCTCGGCGAGGCTGACCGCACCGAGTGCACGCTGCTCCGGCGTGCCCCAGCCGACCATGGCGTTCTCGACATCGGTGGCGATGACCAGGACGTCGGCGCCCAGCGCGCCGGCGAGAACGGCAGCGGTGAGGTCCTTATCGATGACGGCTTCCACGCCCTGCAAAACGCCCTCGGAGTTGCGCACGACCGGGATGCCGCCGCCGCCCGCCGCGACGACGAGATAGCCGGCGGCCATCAGGGTGCGGATGGTCGGCGTCTCGAGCACCTCGACCGGCTCGGGTGAAGCGACCACACGACGCCACCCCTTCTCGCCGCGGTCCTCCCAGACCTGGCCGTGATCGATGAGGACCAAGGCATCGGCATACGGCAAGTAGCGGCCGACGGGCTTGGTGGGCCGAGCGAAGCCGGGGTCGGCGGGGTCGACCAACGTGCGCGAGACGAGCGCGGCGGCCGGGTGCTGCAGTCCGCGGTCGCCCAGCTCACTCTCGAGCGCATCAAGGATGGTGAAGCCGATCGTGCCCTGCGTCTGCGCGCCGCACCAGTCGAGGGTGACCGGTGGGACGACGCTCGCGGCGAGTTCGTTCTTGACGAGCAGGTTGCCGACTTGCGGACCATTGCCATGGGTGAGGACGACCTCGTGCCCACGCGCGAGCACCTCTGCGACGTGGGACATGGCGATCCGGATGGCGTCGCGCTGCGCGGCCGGCGTGGCGCTGCCGTCCGGGCCGGTCATGGCGTTGCCGCCGAGCGCGATCAGGATCTTCATGTCCCCGAGCCTAGAAATCCGGGCGCCGTGGCGGCGTTGGCAGCACCTGCCCAGGGGTGCGGCATCCGTTGGCAGATTCGCGCAATGCCCCCAGCCCGGACCGGCTTGTTCACCCGAGCCGGCGGTAGCGGTCGTGGCGAGCGGCCAGCCGCGAGGCGGCCCGCATCTGCGTCAGCCGAGTCAACTCGCCGGCGATCGCCTGGGCCATCCGCCGGCAGAACTCCGCCGGCTCGTCGGCGGCATCGGGGTGCTCCGCCACGACCCGGTCCACGATGCCGTCGGCGAGCAGGTCGATCGAACGGATCCGTTGTTGGGCAGCGATATGCGGGGCGTGCTCCGTCGTGCGATAGAGAATCGCGCTCGCGCCTTCGGGAGGCAGCGGCGAGAGCCACGAATGTTGCGCCGCAATGACCCGGTCGGCGGGCATCAAGGCGATGGCGCCGCCGCCCGTGCCCTGCCCCAGGAGCACGCACAGGGTCGGCTCGGCGTGCGCCACCAACTCGGCCAGGCAGCGGGCGATCTCGCCCGCGAGACCGCCCTCCTCGGCCGCCTTGGACAAGGCAGCGCCGGAGGTGTCGATGACCGAGACGAGCGGCAGATCCAGCTCGGTGGCGAGCTTCATCCCGCGTCGGGCGACGCGTAATCCGCTGGGGGACAATGGTTTATCGACGGTCTCCAGTGCGCCACCCGGGCCCGGGGTATGCCGGCGGTCCTGGCCGAGGACGACACACGGCATACCGCCGAAGCGCGCGAGCGCGAGGAAGAGCGAGCGATCCCACTCCCCCGCGCCCGTGCCGTGCAGCGGGATGACATCGCTCGCGCCGAGTTTGAGCAGTTCGCGCACACCCGGTCGCTCGGGGCGGCGGGTGCGGACGATGGATTCCCAGGCCGGGATGTCGGGCCAGGGCGTGGGCTCGCTCTCGGGGATCGCCGATCCCACGCGAGGAGCGAGCACGAGGTCGAGGAAGCGCTCTGCGGTGGCGGTGAGTTCGTCGACGGGCAGGATCGCGTCGAGCAGGCCGTTGGCATAGAGGTTCTCCGCAGTCTGGACGCCGTCGGGAAACGACTGACCGTAGAGCGCCTCGTAGACGCGCGCCCCGAGGAAGCCGATCGTGGCGCCGGGCTCGGCGACGGTGACATGGCCGAGCGAGCCCCAGGACGCGAACACACCGCCGGTCGTCGGATGCCGCAGGTAGGTGATGTAGGGCAGCTTGGCCGCCTTGAAGGCAGAGACGGCTGCGGTGATCTTGACCATCGTGGCAAAAGCCGGGGTACCTTCTTGCATCCGCGTGCCACCCGAGGCGGGGCCGGCGAAGAGCGGCAGCCCCTCGCGGGTCGCCCGCTCGAAGGCAAGAACGATGCGTTCGGCGCTGCTGCGACCGATCGACCCCGCGAGGAAGCGAAACTCCCCGGCTATCAACGCAACTCGACGTCTCCCGATCCGGCCCTCGCCGGTGATGATGGACTCGTCGGTGCCGGCTCGCTGCGCGGCTTCGGCGAGTTCGACGGCATACGTGCTGTTCGGTTCGGTGACCGAGTGCACCGCGCCGTCCCACGAGACGAAGCTGCCCGGGTCGAGCACGGCGTCAAAGAGTTCGCGGGCCCCGAGCCGGGTGCGCGGCTCAGCCATCGGCCGGTCCCTTAAGCCACTCCCGGATCGGGTCCGAATGCTCACCGAGACCCGGCGGGGGCAGGTGCGTCTCGCGCCCACCGGAGAAGTCGTTGTCGCCGAAGCGAAGGGGCGATCCGGGGATGGTGATCTCGCCGAGCACCGGGTGGTCGACCGTCATGAGCAGGTGCTGGCTGGCGACCTGATCCCACTGATAGACCTCCTCGATGCTGCGGACTTTGCCGGCCGGCACTCCGGCAGCGGCGCAGCGTGCGAGCACCTCAGCCGCGGTATGCACCGCGAGGGCGGCGTTCACCACCGCCACCACCGCGTCCCGGTTTTCCACCCGCTCACGGTTGGTCGCCATGCCCTCGGCGGCCGGATCGATGTCGAAGGTGGTCGCGAACTTGCTCCAGAGACTCTCGGCCGCGCAGGCGATCTGGACAGGGCCGTCGGCGGCGTGGAAGAGGCCGTAGGGCGCGATCGAGGGATGGTGATTGCCTTGCGCCCGACCGACTTTGCCGCCGACGAGGTAGTTGGTCCCGTGCATGGCATGGGCGCCGATGACGGATGCGAGCAAGCTGATCCGCACGACGCGCCCGCGGCCGGTGCGCTCGCGGTCATACAGGGCGGCGACGACGCCGAAGGCGCCGTTCATGCCCGAGAGGAGGTCGCCAATGGGGACACCGACGCGCTGGGGATCCTCGGGTCCGGATCCGGTGACCGACATCAGGCCGGCTTCGCCCTGCGCGATCTGGTCGTATCCGGCCCGGCCGCCCTCGGGTCCGTCGTGCCCGAATCCGCTGATGGACAACACGATCAGCCGTGGGTTGAGTTCGTGGAGGTGACTATTGCCGAAGCCTAGGCGGTCCATGGCGCCGGGCCGGAAGTTCTCGATGAGCACGTCGGCGCGCTCGACGAGCCGGGTGAGGATGTCACGTCCGTCGTCCGATTTCAGGTCGAGGACGATCGACTCCTTGTTGCGATTAGCGGCCAGGAAGTAGGTCGAGATGTCGTGATCGGGTCCGACGAATGGGGGCCCCCAACCGCGGGTGTCGTCGCCGCCCGCAGACTCGACCTTGATGACGCGTGCACCCAGGTCGCCGAGCATCATGCCGGCCTGCGGTCCGGCCAGGGCGCGGGAAAGATCGATGACGATGATGCCGTCCAGGGGTCCGGTCACCGAAATGCTCCTTTGCTTGGGTCCGTGCTACAGCAGACTAGGGGCGCCGGCGCGGCCACCCCCGTGGCACTGTGGGACAACCCACCCCGGCCACTCCTGGCAGCATTTGCTGACGCCCCAGACCGCCGGCCACCCCCCTCGAGAATGGCAGCGTTCTGATTCCCTTGCGGGGTTCGACGCCGCGTGCAGGGATATATCCGTGCACGCGTCGACACACTAGGCAAGCGTCACCGAACGTTGCCCTTCTCGGTAGGGAGCGGGCGACCGGACGTAGGGCTCAGATCCAGTCGAACTCGTTGGCGTTCGATCCGTCCCCGGCGAGCCGGGCATAGCCCGGGCCCCGGTCGAAGAATGGCTCTTCGCGTTGGGCGGAACGGATTTCGGCACGCAGGGCATCGCTTGCCGCGGCGTCGATGTGCACACCGTCGCCGTCCAGCCGCGCCACCGCGCCGTATGCCGTTCGGGCCCCGTCAACAGAAACCTTGCCCCAGCGCAGATCGCGCTCGACCTCGTCATACGGCCGGTCGAGGGGGTCCCCCCAGCCACCGCCACCGGTGGTCCGGATGCGCACGACCTGGCCCGCGCGGATCGGCTCGGCATCGGCGAGGGCGTCGACATCGCGCTCCTCGGGGCCACCCGGGTCGATGGTGACGTGGAAGGGCGCCCCCGCCTTGCCGCCCTTCAAGCCCCAACAGGCCAGGATCGAGCGGTCGGCGATCGACATGAAGTGGGCGTCCTTGAGCATCCGGATGTGCTTCTCATAGCCCAACCCACCCCGGTAGCGTCCGGCGCCACCCGAATCGACGGCGAGCCCGAGACGTTCGACCAGGAGTGGGAAGCGGCCCTCGGTGAACTCGGTCGGCAGGTTGCGCGAGTCGGGCACGACGTGGATGGTGTCCTCGCCGTCGGCGTAATAGCGCCCGCCCGAGCCGCCGCCGAGGACCTCGCGCATGAGGTAGTCATTGCCGTCGCGGTCGTGCCCGTAGACGCCGGTGTAGCGGATCGTCTCCTGGTCCGCGGGCATCCGTCCGTCGACCGCCTTGGCGACCACGCCGGCGAGCACCCCGAGCAATCGCAGGATCACGAAGGTGCGGGCATTGGTCGGGCCGGGGTGGATCGGCGTGAGCAGCGTGCCCTTCTCGGGGAAGCGCATCTCGATCAGCGGCACGATGCCCTCGTTGACGTCGAGCTCGGCCATGCGCTCGGGGGTGTCGGCGAGATTGCGCAGGATGGGCGCCAGCCACTTCTTCAGGAAGTTGCCGCCGACATAGTCGCCGCAGTGGTTGATCGGTCCCTTGGCCTGCGGCGCGGTCCCGGTGAAGTCGATGATCAGCCGCGGTCCGGCGGGCCGCCCGTTCTCCGGGTCCGCCGGCGCATCGCTGACTTTGGTGAGCGTGATGCGTTGCGTATGCAGCATGGGTGCGTCGACGCCGTCGTGCTCGGCGTAGTCCTCCCAGACGTAGGTGCCGTCGGGGATCTTCGCGAGGATCTCGCGCCGGTAGGTCTCGGTCGTCGCGTCGAGGATGGCGTCGAAGGCAGCCTCGATGTGGTCGCGGCCGTAGCGTGCGAAAAGCTCGGACAGGCGCCGCGCGCCCATCAGGCAGGCGGAGCACTCGGCGTCGAGATCGGCGGCGAGCGAGTCGGGCATCCGGGAGTTGCGGGTCATGATCCGCAGCGCGGCCTTGTTGGGAACGCCCTTGTCCCACAGCTTGATCGGCGGGACCGCGAGGCCTTCCTCGTAGACGCTCGTCGCGCCGCTCGGCATCGAGCCGGGGCAGCCGCCGCCGATGTCGTCGTGATGCCCAAAGGCCTGGACGAAGGCGACAACCTCACCGTCGTGGAAAACCGGCACGGTGACGCAGAGGTCGGGCAGGTGCCCGATGCCGCCCTCGGACTCGTAGACGTCGTTGTGGAAGAAGACATCACCTTCGGCCATCTCGGCCAGCGGGAAGTCCCGCGCGACCGGGTGGACGAGTGCGCTGTAGGAGCGGCCCGTCAGCTTGCGCAACTGCCGGTCGTGGATGCCGGCGCGGAAGTCATGGGCGTCGCGGATCATCGGGCTTCGGCTGGTGCGCCCGATCGCCGTCTCGACCTCCATCTCGACGCTGGCGAGTGTCCCCTGGACGATCTCGACAAGGATCGGATCGACCGTGGTCCCCTCCGCGGTCAGGCGGCCGCCGTGCTCGTATGCCGTGGGCAGCCCCGCCGGATTGACCGGCCTGGCCGTGACATAGGCCTTCTCGACAGTGGTGCTCATCGGGCGGTCTCCTTCGCGATCACCAGATTGCCGAAATCGTCAACGCGCACATCGAATCCGGGGTGGACCGGAATCGTCGAGCCGAACTCCTCGATGATCACCGGACCGGAAAGCTGCGCGCCCGCAACGAGATCGGAGCGTTGGACGATAGGCGTGCGCCGATAGCCTTCGTCGGCATCGAAGCACACCTCCCGGTAGGGAGGTTCGGTCAACGTCCATCGGCCCGGGGCCGGCATTCGCTGGATCTCCGGCCGGGTGATCGGGCCGATGCCGGTGACGCGGAGGTTGACCCACTCGACCTGCTGCGTCGGGTCGTCGCGGAAGTCGTAGCCGTAGAGCTGCCGGTGCGCGGCGTGGAAGGCATCCGCGATGTGCGCTGCGTACGTCTGGTCGACGGCACCCTCGGGTGCGGGGACGCGCACCTCGAAGGCCTGGCCGACATACCGCACGTCAATGGTGCGCTGGAAGCGGTGATCGGCCTGCGCGAAGCCCTCCTTCTTAAGGGCGGTGGCCGCCTTGGCGGTCAGGTCGTCGAGGATTGCTTGGATCTCGGGGAAGTCGAGCGCCGACTGCTTGCGGACGTGGGTTTGAACGTAGTCGTTCTTGACGTCGACGGTGAGCAGGCCGAAGGCGCTGACATTGCCGGGGTTCGGGGGGACAACGACGCCGGCGAGGTCGAGGATGTCGACGAGGCGGCACGCGAGCAGCGAGCCCGAGCCGCCGAAGGTGGTGAGCATGAAGTCGCGGACGTCGAGGCCGCGCTTGACGCTGACCTGGCGCAGGGCATTGGCCTGGTTCCAGGCCGAGATCTCGAGAATGCCTGTGGCACAACGCTCGAAGTCGAGACCCAGTCGCTCGGCGAGGCCGTGAATGCCGCGGCGGGCGGCGTCCACGTCGAGCGGGATCTCACCGCCGAGCAGGTGCGGAGGGATGCGACCGAGGGTGACGTGGGCGTCGGTGATGGTCGGCTCGGTGCCGCCCTTGGCGTAGCACAGCGGCCCTGGGTCGGCGCCCGCGCTCTGCGGGCCGACCTTGAGCGCGCCTTCCGGCGAGATCCAGGCGATCGAGCCGCCACCCGCGCCGACGGTGACGACGTCGATCATCGGGATCTTGCTCGGGTAGGCCCCGACGCTGCCCTCGGTCGTCAGCGTCGGCTCGCCGTCGAGGACGACGGACACATCGGTGCTCGTGCCGCCACCGTCACAGGTCAGGATCTTGGGGAAGCCGGCGACCTTGGCGATGAGCGCCGCACCGAGCGCGCCGGCTGCCGGGCCCGACAAGACGGTGGTGATGGGCTGGTGGACGACCTCGTCGGCCGAGAGCACGCCGCCATTGGACTTCATGACATAGAAGCCACGGGTCGGAGTCGCCCCCCCGTGCACCCTGCCAACATCGTCGAATTCGCTTCGCTCGTCCTGCTGCTCCCACATCTGGCGCAAGCGCGAGCTGATATTGGTGACATAACGCGAGACATTGGGTTTGACGGCGGCGTCGACCAGCGTGGTCATCGATCGCTCGTACTCGCGATACTCGCGCAGCACCTCGGAGGAGATCGAGACGACGGCCTCGGGGTGCTCACGGCGCAGGATGTCGCGCATGGCCAGCTCGTGGGCGTCGTTGGCATAGGAATGCAGGAAGCAGACGCCGAGGGTGGTGATGCCCTGGTCCTTGAACCAGCGGGCCGCCGCAATGGCACCGGCCTCGTCGAAGGCCCGCACCTCGTTGCCCTCGAAGTCCATGCGCCCGCCGACCGTGCGCACCCGGTCGGCCGGGACGATGCGATCGGGCTTGACCCAGAAGTAGGAGTTGCCGTAGCCATCGGGCACCGACTGCCGAGCAATCTCGAGCATGAACTCGTAGCCCTCGGTGGTGATGAAGCCAAGCGCCTCGACCTTGCCTTCGAGCAGCTTGTTGGTGGCGACCGTGGTCCCGTGCGAGACGGCGGTGATGTCCTCGCCGCTCGCGCCCATCAGACCGAGGATCTTTTCGATCCCGGCGATGAAGCCGTCCGCCGGGTTGCCCGGCGTGCTGGGGGTCTTGGTGGTCACCAGCTCGCCGCTGACCTCGTCGAGGGCCACCACATCGGTGAACGTCCCGCCGGTGTCGATCCCGATCCGGATGCGTCGCTGCGCCGTTTGAGTCACGGCACGATTCAACCGGCCGTATGCCGCCCCTCGCCTTGGCACTGATTGCCAACCAGTCCCGCGCTCCTGGGCAAGGTTGCCCGACGTCAGTGGGGGAAGCTCGTCTCGGCCGGGGCGCTCAGATCGTCCAGGTGCTTGGCGATCAGGTCGAGATTGCGGTCGCGCAGGTGATCGAAGGCCTGGCCGATGTTGGACCCAGGCGTCAGCGAGGCCATCGCCTCCGCCGGGTCCAGCCGGGCGCTGACCCAGCCCTCGTGGGTCGCCGCCTTGGCGACGATGTGCCCGATCGGGGTGACGATGTGCGAGTTGCCGAAGTAGAGCACGCCCGCCGGGTCTGCCCCGACCGCATTGGCACCGATCAGATAGACGTGGTTGTCATAGGCCCGCGCCCGCGAGGTCAACTCCCAGATGTCCGCCGAGCGCAGGAGCGCGGACGGCCGGCAGATGACCTCTGCCCCCTGCACGGCCTGGATCCGCGACAACTCCGGATAGTCGCCGTCGAAACAGATGATCATCCCGATCCGGCCGAGGTCGGTGTCACACACCGCGACGGTGTCGCCGGGAGTGACCCACCCCCCGCCGGTGACGATCTCGGAGCAGAACGGGTGCGTCTTGCGATAGACACCGAGCAGCGATCCGTCGCGGTCGATCAGCACCGAAGAGTTGTAGACGACGCCGCGCTCGGGGCCGCGTTCATAGGTGCCCACGCAGACGACGACGCCCAACTCGCGCGCGACCGACTGGAGCGGCTCGATCATCGGGCCGGGCAGGTCAGTGACCAGATCCCACAGCGCCTCGGTGCTGCAGTCAGGGGTGAAACCGGTCGTCGCCGACTCCGGCAGCACGACCAGTTCGGCCCCCGTCGCCGCCACGCAATCGCGCGTGAACGCGACGCATTTGGCGAGATTCGCCTCGATCGACTCCGGCGTGAGCGGCCCGGGGACGGGTGCGATCTGGACGGCGGCAGCGGTGAAGGCTCTCATCGCGTCACCGCAGCCCGCGGATGGCTGC
>NZ_DAOQZV010000032.1:0-20596 GCF_035343835.1 Nostocoides sp.
CGTCGCCGAGGACGAGCCGATGGCCGAGTGGGAGCGCGAGCTCCTCGGTGCCGACGCCGCTGCGGACGTCCCGGCTGCCGACGTCACGGTCGAGGCCGTCGCCGAGGTGACAGAGCCGGCCGACCCGGCACTCGGGGCCCCGGTCGAGGAGACCGCCGTTGTCGAGACCGAGGTCCCTGCGGCCACCGAGACCACCGACGCCGCCGACGCCTGATCGCGTCCCGGCAAACCAGCCACGAAGGAAGGCAAGCACATCCATGGCGAACTACACCGCCGCTGACATCAAGGCGCTGCGCGAGGCCACCGGCGCCGGCATGATGGACGTCAAGAAGGCCCTTGACGAGGCCGATGGCGACTCCGTGAAGGCCACCGAGATCCTGCGGATCAAGGGCCAGAAGGGCGTTACCAAGCGCGAAGGCCGCACCACCTCCAACGGCTTGGTCACCGCCGCCACCGATGGTGGCGTCGGCACCCTGGTCGAGGTCCTGTGCGAGACCGACTTCGTTGCCAAGGCCCCGCGCTTCATCGAGTTGGCCGACAAGGTGCTCGCGCAGGCCGTCAAGGTCGGCGCGACCGACGCCGACAGCCTGCTCGCCAGCACTCTGGAGGACGGCCAGACCGTTCAGGAGCTGCTCGATGAGGCCAACGCCACCATCGGCGAGAAGATCGAGGTCAAGCGCCTTGCTCGCATCGAGGGGCCGACCGTCGTCTCCTACCTGCACAAGACCAGCCCCGACCTGCCCGCGCAGATCGGCGTGCTGTTCGCGAGCGAGGGCGGCGACGATGCCGTGGCCCGCGATGTCGCCATGCACGTCGCGGCCTTCAGCCCGACGGTCATGACCCGCGAGGAGATCGACGCCGACGTCGTCGAGAACGAGCGTCGGGTCGCCGAGGCCACCGCACGCGAAGAGGGCAAGCCCGAGGCCGCCCTGCCCAAGATCATCGAGGGCCGCGTCAACGGCTACTTCAAGGAGAACGTCCTGCTCGAGCAGGCTTTCGCCAAGGACCCGAAGAAGTCGGTCGCCAAGGTGCTCGACGAGCACGGCGCTGCGGCGAAGCAGTTCGTCCGCTTCCGCGTCGGAGCCTGACTCTCGGGTCGCATCGCGACCCACGCACGCACGTATGCCGCGTACCCCCTCGGGTGCGCGGCATACGTGCGTCAGGGCATCGACGACGCGGGTGGTGAGCCCGGGGCGCGCATGTCGCGGACCAGGAAGATCGAACCGGTCGCCAGCGCAGCGCCGGCAAGCAGCAGCCAGCCCCAGGGCACGACCAGCTGCGTGCACGGATCGACGGTGACCGTCCCGTCCGCAGGCCCGGACGAGGCTGTGCCTGAACATGATTCGGCGCTGACCCGGCGCATATTCCAGGCCACCCAGAGCAGCAACACTCCGGCGCCGATCGGTGTGCCGGCTCGGGCATGCGGTTGGGCCTTGATGAGCAGCACCGCCAGCAATCCCAGTGTGATCGGCGCGACGAAGATGCCGATCGTGAGGATGCCGAAAATGCTCAGGGGCGCCAACACGCCGAGGAGAATCCACCCGGCCAGCGCGAGTGGAGCGAAGCGCGACTCCACCGCCGGGAGTCGGCCCCCGGCATCCGGCGGAACGGCGGGCATTGAGGCCGATCCGGGCAGGGTGGTCATGGCGACTCCTTGGGTTCGCGTCGGCGGGTGAGCACCTCCAGCACTGCCAGGCCGCCGGCGGCCTGGTCGAGGATCCGCGCCGGCGTCTCGCGGTCGCCGGAGGTATGCGCGAGCAGCTCCAGCCCGAGGATTCCGGCCACGACGGTGTGCGCGACGTCCGGCACGGGTGCCAGGGACGACAAGGGCCCGGGCGGCAGCAGCCGGGCCATCGCAGCCTGCGCGAACTCCTGCCAGATCGCCAGGCGCTCGGACACCTGCTGCGCCAGTCCCGGGACCAACCGGGCCCCCGCGAGCATCTCCACCAGCACGGCAACGTCCCCGGACGCCAGGTCGGTGGCGATGATGTCCGCCGCGGCCCCGAGCAGATCGTCGGCGCTGGCGGAATCCGCGACGAGGGCCTGATACGCGGCCAACCGGCGCTGGGAGACCGCGTCCAGCGCGGCGAGCAGAACCCCGCTCACCGACCCGAAGTGATAGAAGACCAGGCTCTGCTGGCAGTTCGCCCGTCGGGCGATCTCCCGGGCACTGGCCCCCGCGAAACCGACCTCGCGCAGCGCGTCCGTTGCGGCCGCCACCAGGGCCGCTCGGGTAGCGTCCCCCGACCGGCCCCCACTTTTGCCCCCACTCTTGGCCATCACCGTCACCTCTTGAGCGAATAATTAGAGCATTTGCTCAATAACTCTATCCTGCCACGTGCGCGGCGGGAAGGTCCCCCGATGATGTGCGAAAATCGAGCCGATCCGGCGACGACCACCGTTCTCGCCCCCTGCCTTCCCGAGGAGCCTGCGTGACCACGATCGTGTCCGAGCCCCAGACCGCCGATCCCCTCCACCGGGCCTACCGCCGGGTGCTGCTCAAACTTTCCGGTGAGGTCTTCGGCGGCGGCCGCATCGGCCTGGCGCCCGAGGTTGTCCGAGGCATCGCACGGCAGATCGCCGAAGCCGTCCGCGAGGGTGTCCAGGTGGCCGTCGTCATCGGCGGTGGCAACTTCTTCCGCGGCGCCGAACTCCAGCAGCAGGGCATGGACCGGGCCCGCGCGGACTACATGGGCATGCTCGGCACCGTCATGAACTGCCTTGCGCTGCAGGACTTCCTGGAGAAGGAAGGCATCGACACCCGCGTCCAGACCGCCATCACCATGGGCCAGGTCGCCGAGCCCTACATCCCGAGGCGCGCCATCCGTCACCTCGAGAAGGGGCGTGTCGTGATCTTCGGTGCCGGCGCCGGTATGCCGTATTTCTCCACCGACACGGTCAGCGCGCAGCGGGCGCTCGAGATCAAGTGCGATGCGGTGTTGATGAGCAAGAACGGTGTCGACGGGGTTTACGACGCCGACCCCCGCACCAACCCGGACGCACAGAAGTTCGACAAGGTGACCTACCGCGAGGCGCTGCAGCGTGGCCTGAAGGTCGTCGACGCCACCTCCTTCAGCCTGTGCATGGAGAACGGCATCGACATGGTCGTCTTCGGCATGGAGGGTGCCGGCAATATCAGCCGGGCCGTGCGTGGCGAGCGCATCGGCACGTTGGTCTGCGCCGACTGACCCCCACGCGTTCCCCGCGACCCCACTCGTGCGTGCGGGTGCCACACTTGACCGAGCGCCCGCGCGTCCGCATGACCACAAGGAGCCCCACATGATCGACGAGACCCTCTTCGAAGCCGAGGAGAAGATGGACAAGGCCATCGACGTCCTCCGCGAGGATTTCGCCGGGATTCGCACCGGGCGTGTCCAACCCGCGATGTTCGCCAAGGTCCTCGTGGACTATTACGGCGCCCCCACGCCGCTGCAGCAACTGGCGTCCTTCTCCACCCCGGAGGCGCGCGTCCTGCTGATCTCGCCCTTCGACAAGGGATCGATGCACAACATCGAAAAGGCCTTGCGGGACAGCGACTTCGGGGCCAACCCGAGCAATGACGGCAACGTCATCCGGATCGTGGTCCCCGAGCTGACCCAGGAGCGGCGCAAGGAGTACACCAAGATCGCGCACCGCAAGGCCGAGGACGCGAAGGTCTCCATCCGCAATATTCGCCGGCACGCCATGCAGGAACTCGACAAGCTCGTCAAGGACGGCGAGGTGGGCGAGGACGAAGGCAAGCGCGGGGAGAAGGAGCTCGAGGTCTCGACCAAGAAGTATGTCGATCAGGTCGATGTGATGCTCAAGCACAAGGAAGCCGAACTCCTCGAAGTCTGAGCGCATCACTGCCCATGACCACGCCGCCCGACCCGTCCGGGAGCACCGCCACCCCGGCGATCGCCCCCGCGCCCGCGCCCAATCCGCACGGGCGCGCCGGGCGCAATCTGGCCCAGGCGATCGGTGTCGGCGTCGGTCTCGGCGCGATGATCCTGCTCAGCCTCTTCCTGGCCAAGGACTCCTTCGCCGTCATCATCGCCCTGGCGATGATCGTCGGTGTCTGGGAACTCGTGCGTGCCCTCGCCGTCAAGCAGATCATCGTCCCGATCGTCCCGGTGGCCGTGGGCGCCGCCGGCATGATCTTCGCCGCTCACCAGCGCGGCCCGGAGCCGCTCGTTGTCGTCTTCGGCCTTACCTGCACCGCGGTGGCCGTATGGCGGGTCATCGACCCGCGCCCCGGCGCGGGTCGCGATATCGCCGGCGGGATCTTCACCGCCTTCTATCCCTGTCTGCTCGGCGGCTTCGCCGCCATGATGCTCGCCGCCGACGACGGGCGCGCCCGGATCATCACCTTCATCCTCGTCACCGTCTGCTCCGATATCGGCGGGTATGTCGCGGGCGTGCTCTTCGGCAGGCACCCGATGGCGCCGAAGATCAGCCCGAAGAAGTCCTGGGAAGGCTTCGCCGGCTCCGTTCTCTTCTGCGCCATCGCCGGCTCCGCGTGCATCGCCTTCCTCTTCGACAAGCCGTGGTGGATCGGGATCCCGCTCGGCGTCCTGGTCGCGATGTGCGCGACGATCGGTGACCTGATGGAGTCGGTGATCAAGCGCGATCTCGGCGTCAAGGACATGAGCAATCTGCTGCCCGGGCATGGCGGCCTGATGGACCGGCTGGACTCATTGCTCGTGTGTTCGCCGGTCGTCTGGGCCGTCCTGCACTACCTGGTGGCGGCGTGACCGCGACCGACAAGCCCGCGCCCGGCCAGCTCATCCTGGCCGCTCCTCGCCGGGGCAAACCCCCTCGCCACCTCGCCGATCTCGACCCGGCCGAGCGCAAGCTCGCCGTCGAAGCACTGGGGCACAAGGGATTCCGCGCCAAGCAACTCTCGACCCACTACTTCGAGCGGCTCACCCTCGACCCGGAGTCGATGACCGACCTGCCCAAGGCGATCCGTTCCGGCCTGGTCGCCGACCTGCTCCCGACCCTGCTGACCCCGGTGCGCACCCTGAGCGCCGACGGCGGCGCCACCCTCAAGCACGTCTGGCGGCTGCATGACGGGGCGCTCGTCGAGTCGGTGCTCATGCGCTACCCCAAGCGGGTGACGATCTGCATCTCCAGCCAGGCAGGGTGCGGCATGAACTGCCCCTTCTGCGCGACCGGACAAGCGGGGCTGACCCGCAATATGAGCACCGCCGAGATCGTCGAGCAGGTTGTCGCCGCGGCTCGTGCCCTGCGCGCAGCGGCCCTCCCGGCGGCACCCGGTCCCGCCCAGTTGCCGGCCGGTGACCCGGGCGCGTCCGAGGGTCTCGGCCCGCCGGCCGACCTCGGTGCCGAGGCGGACGACACCGGCGGGGACACGGCATACGGCAGTCGGGTCACCAATGTCGTCTTCATGGGGATGGGGGAGGCGCTGGCGAACTACAAGGCGGCGATCGGAGCGATCCGGCGACTGACCGACCCCGCGCCGGACGGGCTGGGGATGAGCGCGCGCGGCATCACCATGTCGACCGTCGGCCTGGTGCCGGGCATCGACAAGCTTGCGGCGGAAGGGATTCCGGTCACTCTGGCGCTCTCCCTCCACGCGCCCGACGACGAACTCCGAGACGAACTCGTGCCGATCAACACCCGGTGGCAGGTCGATGAGGCGATCGACGCGGCATACCGCTATTTCGAGGCGACCGGGCGCCGGGTGAGCATCGAATACGCCCTCATCCGCGATATCAACGACCAGTCCTGGCGCGCTGATCTGTTGGGAGAGAAGCTCAATGCCCGCGGTCGCGGCTGGGTGCACGTCAACCCCATCCCGCTCAACCCGACCCCCGGTTCGAAGTGGACCGCGTCGCGACCCGGGGTCGAGCAGCAGTTCGTCGAGCGGCTGCGGGCGCACGGCATACCCACCACCGTGCGTGACACTCGCGGCTCGGATATCGACGGCGCGTGCGGCCAGCTTGCCGCCGCCACCGCCTGACGCGCTATCGCTGGCTGATCAGCGTGCTCGTGCCCGTGCGCCGGTCCCAGACTCTGATCTGGTTCCGGGTGCTCGGCGCCCCGCTCGTGTCGATATAGGCCACGGACAAGCCGTCGTCGGAGACCGCGGGTTCTTTGCCGGGAGCGACGATCGTGGTTTGCCCATCGTTGCCGATCCGGTGCACCTGGCCCGCGCAATCGCGCACCACGGCCTTGCCCCATCCGGAGACGTCACGCCCACAGTCCGCGTCGATCCGGACGGTGAATGACGGATAGCCGGCAGGCCGGGTCACCAGGACCTGCTCCGACAGCATCCCGTCGTGCAGCACCGGAGCAAAGCCGTCGTTGAGGGCGTAGACCTGGGGGTAGCCGCGGGACGCCTCGGGGTCGTCGCACTTCGTCGCCTTGACCACGGACCTGCCGGTGCCAGCACTCCAGACCCAGGCCTGGCCGCAGTAGTGACCAGGGAAAGCCGGGTCGGCGTAGAACGTCGAGAAGGTAGAGATCTGGCCGTTGGGCGAGATGTCGGCAAAGACGCCGTAGTCGTTGTCGAGATCCTGAGTCGACGGGACTGCTTCAGTGATCCTTTTCAGGGCGCCGGCGGCCATGTCACGAAGGAAGACGTCGCCGGGCCGATTGTCGCCGGCCACCAGGTTGGACGCGGTGGTGGCGAAGACGATCCGGTTGCCGTCGGCGCTCACGCGCACAGTGTCTGCGGCGGCATTGGCCTGGGCCCCCGCGGCCGAGGTGTTGATCCGGACCAGCCGGCCGGTGGCCAGGTCCTTGCGGTAGGCGTCGACCTTGCCGTTGGTGTCACCGGGCACGAGATTGCTTGCGGCGGAAAGGAAGACGACATAGCGGCCCTCCCAGCTGACTGACGGGCGGGAACTGTCCGCATTCGCCTGAGCCCCTCCAGACGTGACCGAGACCCGCTTCGTGGTGTTGGCGACGCGGTCGCGGATGAAGATGTCGGCCTTGCCGTTGGTGTCCCCCGAGACCAAGTTCGTCGCTACGGAGCGAAAGACGACATAGCGCCCGGTCGTGCTGACCGCGGCCTGTGAGGAGGCCCCGTTGCCGGGGGTCCCGGCGGGGGAATCGGCAACCGCGGGCGCGGCCATTGCCGAGACGGCGGCCAGCAGGCCCCCGGCGCCGATGGCGATTAGGAATGTGCGGCGGTGCATGGTTTCCCTAGCTGACGTTCTCAACAAAACTGCCCAAGCACGGCGTCGCTGGCGGGGCAAGCAGGCCGTGCGGGACGGATTGGGAGGGCTCTGGCTGCACGGTTAACTTCCGTCTTTCATGGGTGAGTGTGTGACACACGCCTGATTTGCACCAAAGTGCCTGTCCTGCAACGAGATAATCGTGTTTGCGAGACTGGATTTCCTCGAGCGGGAAGGCACTTGGTAGGTGAAGGGTACATCGTGGTCGACAGGGTTGGGTGTTTCTGGTGACGGGGCGGGCGTGATCGCCCACGCGGGCAGTGTCGCGGTGCGGCTGCTGGCTGCTCAGGTCGGGTTGACCAAGACGCTCTCGAGGGCGCTGGTGCGGCGCGGGTTCGTCCCGGGGCATGATCGTGGCCGGGTGGTGGTGGACGTGGCCACGATGCTGGTCGCTGGGGGGAAGCGATCGCGGATATCGACACCCTGCGCCACCAGGAGCAGGTGCTTGGGCCGGTCGCATCGCCGGCGACGGTGTGGCGGGCCTTGGACGAACTGGCCGAGACCCCGCAAAGCGGGTCGCGGCGGCGCGGGCCACGACCCGGGCGCGGGTGTGGGGGTTGCTGCCCGGCGGGCTGCCTGCCGCGCGAGTAGCCGACACCACGCTGCCGAAGGATCTGGTGGTGTTGGATGTCTTAACCTTGCCGGCATGGCCAAGGAGATCTCCACCGTCGACACCGTCGTCAACCTCTGCAAGCGCAGGGGCTTCGTCTTCCCCTCCGGTGAGATCTATGGCGGCACCCGATCCGCGTGGGACTACGGCCCCCTTGGTGTGGAGTTGAAGGAGAACATCAAGCGCCAATGGTGGAAGACCATGGTGCACGGCCGCGACGACATCGTCGGGCTCGACTCCTCGATCATCCTGCCGCGGCAGGTCTGGGTGGCCAGCGGTCACGTCGGCGAGTTCACCGACCCGCTCACCGAGTGCCTCTCCTGCCACAAGCGCTTTCGCCTCGACCATATGCAGGAGGCGATCGCTGACCGCGAGGCCAAGAAGGGCAAGGAGGTCGACCCCGACAGCATCCCGCTCGGTGAAATCGCCTGCCCGAACTGTGGCACCCGGGGCCAGTGGACCGAGCCGCGGGCCTTCAACATGATGCTCAAGACCTACCTGGGCGTCGTCGATGACGAGTCGGGTCTGCACTTCCTGCGCCCGGAGACCGCACAGGGCATCTTCGTCAACTACAAGAACGTCGAGCAGTCGGCCCGGATGAAGCCGCCCTTCGGGATCGCCCAGACGGGCAAGAGCTTCCGCAACGAGATCACGCCGGGCAACTTCATCTTCCGCACCCGTGAGTTCGAGCAGATGGAGATGGAGTTCTTCGTCCCGCCGGGCACGGACGAGGAATGGCATCAGTACTGGATCGATGAGCGGACCCGCTGGTATGTCGACCTCGGCATCCGCCCGGAGAACCTGCGTCACTACGAGCACCCGGCCGAGAAGCTCTCGCACTACTCCAAACGCACCGTCGACATCGAATACCGCTTCAACTTCACCGGGAGCGAGTGGGGCGAGCTCGAAGGCATCGCCAACCGGACCGCCTTCGACCTCGGCACACACAGCACGCACAGCGGTGCCGACCTGTCCTACTTCGACCAAGCCACGGGCGAGCGCTATCTGCCCTATGTCATCGAGCCGGCGGCCGGTCTATCCCGCTCACTGATGACTTTCCTGGTCGATGCCTATGCCGAGGATGAGGCTCCGAACACCAAGGGCGGCGTCGATGTGCGCACCGTCCTGCGGCTCGATAAGCGGCTCGCGCCGGTCAAGGCGGCGGTGCTGCCGCTCTCGCGACACGCCGATCTGTCGCCCAAGGCCCGCGACCTCGCCGCCACCTTGCGCAAGCACTGGAATATCGACTTCGACGACGCGCAAGCCATCGGCCGGCGCTACCGGCGCCAGGATGAGATCGGCACCCCTTACTGCATCACTGTCGACTTCGACACCCTCGAGGATCACGCGGTGACCATCCGTGATCGCGACACCATGGCGCAGGAGCGTGTGAGTCTTGACCAGGTCGAGGCCTACCTCGGCGCCCGGCTCGTCGGCTGCTGACGGCCATGACGACGACCTCCTCCAGCAGGCGCGTCTGCGCGCACATCGAGTTGCAGGTGACCGAGGTCGCCGACCTCGTGCTGTCGATCGCGGTGGCAACCGACGCCGTCGACGCAACCGAGCAACTGACCGTCATCTCCGATGGACAGGCGCTACCCGCGGAGGCGATCGAGGAGATCGTCGCAACGGACGGCACCCGCCTGCACCGCCTGGCCGCCGCCCCTGTCGGGCAGTTGGTGGTCGACTACACCGCCACCGTGGCCCCGGGTGCGTCCGAGCGCCCCGTCTCGCCCCTGGAAGCGATCGTTTTCACTCGGCCCAGCCGCTACTGCGATTCGGATCGCCTCGCCGCCGTGACCGCCACCCACTTCGGCGGCCTGGCCGGTGCGGAACTCGTTGCCGCCGTTACCGATTGGGTCTACACCCAGATCGCCTACACTCCCGGAAGCAGTCAGGTCACCGACGGTGCCCTCGAGGCCTACCTCTCCCGCACGGGCGTATGCCGTGACATGGCCCAGTTGGTCGTCACCTTCCTGCGTGCCAGCGGTATGCCGGCGCGGCTGGTCTCGGTGTATGCGCCCGGCCTGAGTCCGATGGACTTCCACGCCGTGGCCGAGGTCGCACTGGACGGGACGTGGCGAGTAATCGACGCCACCCGGCTCGCGCCGCGCGCGTCGATGGTGCGCATCGCCACCGGCCGCGACGCGGCCGACACGGCCTTCCTCACCGTCAACGCCGGTCGTGCCGACCTTGTGACGATGTCGGTCTTCGCCGTCGCCGACCCGGACCTGCCCGTCGAGGACGCAGCGGCGGTCGTGTCGCTCAGCTAGGTTCGGGTGCCGGCGAGGTCTCGGGATTGCTACTCGTCATCCGCAGGACGTCGACGCCGACTGTCAGGGTCGAGCGGATGGGGGCATCGGCATAGATGACGCCCTTCAGGGGCGAGACATCGCGGAAGTCCCGCCCCCAGGCCGTGACCAGATAACGCGAGTCGGCGAGGTGGCCATTGGTCGGGTCGAGGTCGACCCAGGTGCCGCCGGGCGTCAGCACGGACACCCAGGCGTGCGTCGCGTCGGCCCCCTCCAGGCGGGGGCGACCGGGCGCGGGGGTGGTCTCCAGATAACCACTGACATATCGGGCAGGGAGCCCGAGTGAGCGCAAGCAGGCAAGGGTCAGGTGCGTGAAGTCCTGACAGACGCCGGCCCGCAGGTCGAGCAAATCCGGCAAGGTTGTGGTGACTTTCGTTGCGCCCGAACGGAAGTCGAAGTCCTCGAAGACGCCCATCATGATCGCGTCGAGCGCGACGCCCAGTGGTTGTTCCGGGTCCAGATGCTTGCGGGCGTAGGCAACGATCACCGGTTCGGCCGTCACCAGCGCCGAAGGCAGGCTGTAGGTCGCGAGCGTCACCGCATCAACTCCGCCGCGGCGCAGGTCGGCGATCGCGCTCCGCACGGTCCAGCGGTCGAGCGCGGTGAGATCCACGCGCGGCCAGGCCACGTCGAGCACGCTCTCTTTCACCACGTCAAGATCCGTTGTCGGAGTGCGAATCTCGACATAGAAGCTTCTATTGCCCAGCCAATCGGCATGCTCGACAACAAGATCGGGCTCGGGAGTCACCGTGACCGTGTGTTCTACCAGGGTCTGGGTCGCCGTCTGCCGGGGCCCGAGGAAGCCTCGCTCGTAGCAGGCGTCGACGGGCTCGTCATACGCGTAATGCGTGCGGTGTCGCACGCGGTAGCGCCGGGGCTCGAAGTCGGCGTCGGTCTGTGTCATCAGCGGGCCCCGACCGTTCGTTGGGTGGGCAGCGCGCGTGGGCGGGCCGCACGCGCAAAGTGCTTGCGGGACAAGGCCGCCGACACGGCATACAGCTCGCGCGTCAGGTTGTTGAGGCGATCGGTCACCGCCGGCCGGTCGCCCGACGCCAGCTCGACGACGTCCACCGAACGCAAGCGCGCAAGCGTGGAGCCGATCGCCGCCGCCAACTCCGCGTCGCCGACCACGCCCAGGGCACACTCCAGCCGGCCGAGGGAGAAGGCGACGGAGCGCGGGTTGTGTTCGTCCGTCAGCAGAAGGGCGATCGCCGACTGTGCGGGTATCGCCGGACCTTGGCCGGAGAGCGTTCGCCGGCGGTGGGTGATGATGCTGGCACCGACGTCGAGCACCGACTCCGCGAGCTGCCCGTCGATGATGAAGGGGTGTGCACGGCCGACCGTTTGCCGCAGCAGTCCGATGGTGGCCACAGCGCGTTCGAGCCGGGCCCCGGCCTCGATATACCCCCAGGACTCGTCGCGGACCATCGATTCGGCGACGATTCCGGCTACGGCAAGGGTCGACTCCAGGACGTCGAAGAGCTGGTGCTGCAGTTGCTCGGACGCGGGCGTCTCGATCGCGATGGTGCGTTCCAGCCGGGCGAGGACGTGCCACAGGTCGTACGGCACGTTGTCGCGGACTTCCTGAGCGGCCGCGACGAGGCGGCTCGCGGCATACGCGATCGTGCCGCGGCGGCCGGCTTCGGCGAGCACCCGGCGGACATACGTCTCCGATGCCTCGGGCTCGCGGCGCTCGATGCGGGTCAGCGCCGCGAGGGCATCGAGCAGGGCCGCCATGGTGGCATGCCCCGTCGTGCCCGGGCGCCCCGCGTAGTCCTCGACCAAGTCGTCGGCCACACGCAGCAGCCGCGTGGTGCCGTCCGCGCGCTCGCAGTAGCGGCCCACCCAAAAGAGGTTCTCGGCCACGCGGGGCGGGAAGGTGTGCCGGCGCACGAGTGCGGGCAGGGCGAGCTCGCCCTCGGGGGCGCGAGTGGCCTCCGCCCGCGCGGGTTCGTCGGGTGCCAAGACCCACACGTCCTTGGCGATGGTGGCCTCGAAGCTCGGCATCACAAAGGCGTCCGCGTCCTTGGCGACCCGCGCGAGGCCGCCGGGGAGCAGGTCATACCCGTTCGGGGTCGCGACGCCGAACGTGCGGAGCACGAAGTGGCGCGATTCCAACCCGGTCGGCGTGACGACGGTCGTCTCGGATGCCCGGAGCGCGTCCTGCGCGGCCCAGGCCCACGGGGCCGCCTCGATCCGGGCGGCGAGTTCGCTGCGACGGGCAGCGCTCAGTTGCCACCCACACAGCGTCACCGTCGGCTGATCGTGCCCGAAGCGCTTGAAGATCAGCGTGTCCAGACCCGCTAGGGCATGCCGGCGACCCGCCTCGTCACCGCACCACCACGTCGGGGCGGATGTCAGGAGCAGGTCCTCGCCGAGCAGATCGCGGGCCAGCGCGGGCAGATAGGGGAGCAGGCCCGGGTTGTCCAGCACCTCGGCACCGATCGGGTTGGCCACACCGACCATCCGGCGCCGCGTCGCCTCGAGAAGTCCCGGTATGCCGCGCTCGGACGACCGCAGATCCAACGGGTCCGCCTCGCGAGCCAGCACCCGGCGGTAGATCACGTCGACCGCTTCATGCCGGTCGCCCGCAGTGATGACGACGCGCCCGTCGCGCATCGTCAGGTCCTCGGCGATGGCGAGCGGCACGCCCAGCAGCGTGGCGAGGAATCCGTGCTCGTATGCCGTGTCGCTGTCCGTCCCGGCTGACAGCAGCACCGCCTTGGTCGGCCCGTCCCCGTGCGGGTCGAGGCGCTGTAAGGCTGCGGTCATGGTGTGGAAGAAGCCGCGCATCCGAGCGAGCGTGACCTCCCGGTGCAGGCCGGCCATGACGCGCGTGGTGATGCGCCGGGTGGCCATGGCGTAGCCCGCGCCGATCGGCAGCCCGGACCGGTCGGCCAGCACATGCCATTCGCCGTCGGCATGCTGGCCGAGGTCGGCGCCGGTCAGGACGAGTTGATGCGGCCCGGCCTGGTGCAGGCCGTCCGCCTGGGGCACAAAACCGGGATGGCCCAGGACGACCTCGGGAGGGATCAGTCCCCGGTGCAACAGGGCGCGGCCGTTGTAGAGGTCGGTGAGGATCAGATCGAGCAGCCGGGCGCGTTGCTCGAGCCCCGCGTGCAGTCGCGCCCATTGAGCCGATCCGATGACGATCGGCAGCGGATCGATAGCCCAGTTCCGCCCTTGCGTATGCCAGCGTGGATCGTCCGCGGGGAACTCGCCGGGGGCTGTCGGGCTGGCCATCGCGCCGAAGCGGATGCCGTCGTCCTGGATTTGGCGGCGCGCCTCGGCGCGCGCGGCGAGCAGGCCCTTGAGCCCGAGATCGGCGACTGCCGCCGCCACCGGGTCGCTCGTCACGCCGCCACCTTAGAGGACCGGCCACCGGCCGCCCTCGAGTGGATAGGTCGGCAGGGGGAGCCGCCAGACGCCACGCTCGGCACGTCGTGCCGGCGGGGCGTAGCGGACGTACGCCGCTGCCGCCCGGTGTTTGCGCGCGTGGTGAGCGGACGCTTACCCTGACTTATGCGTTTGCGAGTCCTGGCCGGTGCGCTGGCCACCCTGATCGTCCTGGCCGGCTGTGGAGGAGACCCCGGCGCGCTGCCGCGGGCGGACGGGCACGGGCATACGTCCGCGGCGGCACCCTCCAGTGCGGCGAGCGCGACGACGGGGTCGAGCAGCACACCGACGACCGCGCCGGTCGCCCTGCGCTCGGGGGAGCGCTTCGTCGAGTTGCGAATGCCCCATGCCTACACCCCGAAGGCACCGACCGTCGGCACCGACGAGTACCGCTGCTTCCTGCTCGACCCGAAGATCACCAAAGACGCGGTGATCACCGGCACTGACTTCCTCCCCGCGAATCCGCAACTGGTCCACCACGTCATCCTCTACAAAGTCGACCCGGAGGATGTCGCGGCCGCCAAGGCCAAGGACTCGGCCGATCCCGGCGACGGGTGGACCTGCTTCGGCGGCACCGGTCTCGGCGGGGGCGCCGGTCAGAACATCTGGCGTGCGCCCTGGCTCGGCGCGTGGGCTCCCGGCGGCACCGAGAAGGTCGCCGAGAAGGGCATCGGCACACCCCTGCCCAAGGGCAGCCAGATCGTCATGCAGATCCACTACAACCTGATCAACGGCACCGGTCCGGACCAGAGCGCCGCGAAGCTGCGGATCGCCACCGACAACGGCTCCTACAACTACCTCTACACGCGTCTGCTGCCCGCACCCGTGGAGATGCCCTGCCGCACCGGCGTCGCGAACAAGCTGTGTGCGCGGGATGCGGCGATGGCCGATAACATCGCGCGCTTCGGGGCCGAGGCGAAGACCGCCGACCTGCTGCACATCCTCTGCGGCGCCGGGCCGGTCGGCCCAACTCAGTCGTGTACCACGACCGCCGGCGAGAAGATGGTCGTGCGTGCGCTCTCGGGCCACATGCACTTGCTCGGCCGGGCCATCTCCGTGGTCGCCAACAAGGGCACACCGCGCGCGAAGACCCTGCTCGACATCACCAACTGGGACTTCGACAACCAGGGCTCGATCCCATTGGACACCCCCACTACGCTGAACCCGAAGGACACGCTCACGGTCACCTGCACCCACGACCAGTCACTGCGCGACAAGCTCCCCGCCTTCAAGGGGACGACGGAGCGCTATGTGATGTGGGGAGAGGGCACGACCGACGAGATGTGTCTCGGGATCGTGTTGTTCACCAAGTCCTGACCGCGGTCGGGGGAAGGGCAGGTCGGGCGAATGTCGAAGCAGGACAAGCACAATCTCCCCCCCGAGGGCGCCGACGATATCGGTGAGTTCATCACGAAGGCGGGCGGTGGCGGCACCGGTAACCCGGCTGACTACAAGAAGGACGGGCGACTGCGCAGTGACGTCTACGAAGCCGAGATGGAGCGACTGCAGGAGCAACTGGTCCTGTTGCAGTACTGGATCCAGTCGCAAGGATTGAAGGTCCTGGTCATCTTCGAAGGCCGCGGGTCCGCCGGCAAGGGTGGCGTCATCAAGCGCATCACCGAGCGCACCAGCCCACGCACCGTCCGCGTCGTCGCGCTCCCGAAGCCGACCGAGCGGCAGCGCACGCAGTGGTATTTCCAGCGGTATGTCGAGCATCTCCCCGCCGCGGGCGAGATGGTGCTCTTCGACCGGTCCTGGTACAACCGATCCAATGTCGAATGGGTGATGGGCTACTGCACCGAGGAGGAACATTCGGAGTTCCTGCGCAGCTGCCCCGAGTTCGAGCGGATGCTCGTTCGCTCCGGGATCAAGGTCATCAAATACTGGTTCTCGGTCTCCTTCGAAGAGCAACGCGCCCGCTTCGAGGCCCGCAACGCCGAGCCCCTCAAGCGGTGGAAGCTCTCCGACATGGACCTCGCCGAGCACGAGCTGTATGTGAAGTACTCGATGGCCAAGGACAACACCTTCCAATACACCGACATCAAGCAGGCGCCCTGGTATGTCGTGCCGTCCGATGACAAGAAGGCGGCGCGCCTGAACTGCATCAATCACCTGTTGAGCCAGTTCGAATACGAAGACGTGGCGCCCGAGGTCATCCAACTGCCCGAGATGAAGCAGATGCCGTATGTCCGCCCGCCGATCCAGGACCAGACCTTCGTGGAGCAGCGGTTCTGAGTTCTCTGGATTCCGCTCCTCAGCGCGGAGCTCGATCGGCTCGTTCCTCGCCGCTCGACACCGCTTGATCGTCGCGGAATCGGTCGGGGATGGTGAGGTTCCGCCGCTGGCTCACCTGAGTCTCAGCGCGGAGCTCGATCGCCTAGGGCTCGGCGGGGAGGGCGACGCACAGGACGCCCTTGTTGCCATCGCGGTCGGCGATGACGATCAGGCCAGGGGCGTCGCTGTCGTCGACGATGGTCCCGCCGGCAGCGAGCACGGCAGCAAGACGGTCACCCGCTACCTCGGCCGGCACGTAGACCTCGACGTGGAAACGCTGACCATGCTCGGGCGGCGCCTCGCCGAACCACAGGTTCGGTGACCGTCCGCTGTCGTCGCGAACTTCATCGCTCGGGGTGCCGCGGCCCTGGGCGTCCGCGCTCCCGGCCAACAGGGCTGCCCAAAACGGTGCGATGGCCGCCGAGTCGGCCGTGTCAAGTCCCAGCTCGACCACACTCACCGCCCCCGGATCGGCCGCGAGGCCATGCTCGGCAGCGATCTCGGTAATCCGGCGCGCAAGGTCGATGTCTTGCGCCGTCACCCATTCGACGACGTGCTCGGTGCCCTCGTCGTCGCGATAGATGGCGTCGTCGCTGCTCAACTTCAGATCGACATATCCCGGCCCCATCGCCACCCGCGGGTGATGGCCGAGCGCGTCGCTCGCGTCTCCCACCGCGGCCACGAAGTGCGCCCCCGTCCCGAAGTCCGCAACCCGGTAGCGTGCGTGCAGCCCCTGTGCCAGTTTGCGCCAATCGGTCAGCTTTGCCTCGCGGATCGCTCCGCCCCCCAGCAGGTCCATACCCACGCACCTTAGCGTCGCGCCGCTGTCGGCGGGGCCGCTCGGCCCCCCGGCATCTGCTACTGCATGAGGGCGAGCGCCTGGTCGAGATCGTCCACTACGGCGATGCGCCCCGCCATCGGCCGCCCGGCGGCGAGCGCCCGAAGGGCCGGCCAGACCGGGATGGTCTCGGTCCAATGACGTCGGCCGACGAGCACGAGCGGCGGTGGAGGATCGGCGGAGTAGTAGGCCCGCGTCGCCACTTGGAAGATCTCCTGAACGGTTCCGGCTGCGCCGGGCAGGACCAAGACTCCGTCCCCGGCGAGAGCGAGCAGTGCATCCTCGCGCAGGGCATTGGAGAAGAACTTGGCGATCCCCTCACCGAAGACATTGGGCGGCTCGTGCCCATAGAACCACGTCGGTATGCCGAGGCTCCTGCCCCGCTCCTCGCCCACCGGCCGCGTCTCGATCACCTTCCGCGCGCGCAAACCGGCCAGGGCCCACGCGCGAACGTCAGCGAAACCCGGGACCTCGGCGACGATCGTGAGCGCCTCGGCCAAGTCGCGCGAATCACGCGCTGCCGCACCGAGATTGGCGGCTTCCATGGCCCCCGGTCCACCGCCCGTCGCGACGACCAATCCGCGACCGGCGAGCTCGAAACCAAGGCGAGCGGCCTCGGCATACGCGCTCGTTCCGCGGGAGAGGGCGTGGCCGCCCATGACACCGATGACGCGGTGGCCGTCGACGAACTCGGCGAGGGCGTCGGCGATGGAGTCGTCGTGGATCGCCTGCAGCAGCGCACTGAAGACGTCCGGGTGCGCGCGTCCTTGTTGATACCAGCCGTATGCCCGCGCGTCCGGGGTAGCGTCGTAGCCGGCCTCGAGCTCGGCATAGAGCTCGTCGGCGGTGTAGAGCCGGGCACGGTAGGGCCGGATCGGCGCGGCATGCGGGTCGTCGGGGAAGATGATCGCGCCCTGGGCGCGCAAGTGTGCGTCCAAGGCGGGGGACAGGTGTCCGCCCAGCACGACCATCTGGTCGAGGTCGCGCCGGTCATCGAGGCCGCGATACTCGCGCAGGTCGAGATCCTGCAGGCGCAACCGGGCCGGAGGAAGACCCGCTGCGAGCGCGTCGTCGAGGGCCGCCAAGGACTCGATCTCGATGCCGGCGGGCGGGACGTGTGCGGTCATCGCGGATCAACCGGCGAGGGAGCGCAGGGCGGCGAGGCGCGGCGCTCGGGAGGCCGGGCTGTCCAGGCTCATCCCACGGTTGTCGCCGAGGTCATCGCGGATGAAGGCCTCGGTGACACGGACCGCGTCGAGGGTCGATGTGGTCTGGGCCGCAGTGAGTTTCGTGATCGGTGCCCAGACGACTTCCTCGGTCCCGGGGTCGTAGTCGCACAGCCCGATCAGTCGGCCGCGGTCGACGATCCCTTGATGTGGCAAGTCCGTCAGGGTGCCACCGGCCGTGCGTGCCGGCGTGCGCAAGGGGTGATCTCGGTCGGCGGCGTCGGTGACGCCGTCCAGGTCACGACGCAACAGCACCAGGCCGTCCAGCCACCCGATGAGCGCGATCTGCGAAGTGGCGGGCACGGCATACGTTCTCAGTTCGGCGAGAGTCGCGGGGGTGGCGAGCAGGTCCGTGCCGGCGAGCGGATGGAGCTCAAGGCCGGCGATGGCGGCCTTCGCCGCGGCGAGGGTGACGCCGCTGAACCAGCGGAAATGCGCCAGGCTCGCGACGCCGATCCAGTCCCAATAGCGCGAGGCGAGTTCGGCGCGGGCGGCGTGGACGTCCCCAGGCCAGACGGGTGCGTCCGGCCATGGGACATAGCGGAAGCGCTGCTGATCCAGCCGTCCGTCGACAGGGACGCGCCGGATTCGGCTGCGTGTCTGAAGGAGGCCGAGGGCGAGCGGCAAGGTTGTCGCGATGCCCTTCTTCTTGCCCGCATCGCCAAGCGACCGCACCCGGTCGCCGAGCGCCCTGCGCAGGCCGGCTGGGTCGAGGGGAGCCGAAAATAACTGCGTAAGAACGGCATCCGCCAAGTCATCGACCTCAGCGCGCGTGACGCCCAGCTTCTCCGCGGTGCGCAGCTCGGCGGTGCTGCTGGCGCCACCACCGATCACGGACGCCAGCGCGAAGTCGCGAGCGGGCAAGACATACGTGCAATCGCGCGCCGACGGCAACTCGTGGATGGCGAGTGCGGCGACCGCCGCGTCGGCCTCGGCGCGCCGCACGCCGGCCCGGGAGAAGAGCGTCAGATAGGGAGTCGTCCCGCCGACCGAGCGCGCCCAACCGGCACGCTCCAAGACCTGGGCGGGCGTTGCGCCGGCGAGGGAGCCATCAAGGCCTTGGCGGTGACTCCAATAGGCCCGCAGCGTCGCGTCATCGACCATGGCCGGCAGTCTAGGTCGGCGCTTCGTGCAGAAGTCGGCGCTCTGTGCAGGGGGCCGACGGTTCGTGCCGCCGAACCGAACACGACCCGCCGACCGCTACCAAAGGGCCGGCGCTGAACGGACGGGCGGGGCTCAGCGGCGCAGCCGGGCGGGAGTGATCGTGACCGGGTAGGGAACCATGGCGCCCCAGGATTCCTCGCCGGACACATCGGCGACCTGGGCGTATCCGCCCTCCCGCAACTCCCAGGCGATCAGGCGCGGGTCGATTGGATCGACCACCCAGTAGCTGGGACAGCCCGCGCGCTCATAGCGGGCCTTCTTGAGGTTGAGGTCGATCAATCGCGTACTGGGCGAGAGAATCTCGACGGCCAGCGCTGGACGGAGCGGATCGTCCTCGTTGGCGAAGTTGGCTCGTGTGACCACCAAGATGTCGGGTTGGAGCACCGTCCGGCGTGAGTACCTGACGTCCATCGGAGCCGTGATAACTCTGAGGTCGTCTGGACAGGACACCGTCAGGGCGAAGGCGAGCTCGGCACTGACGCCTTGGTGCCAGCGCGAGGGCGACGGAGTCACGAGGAGGCACCCGTCGATGAGCTCATAGCGGTGGCCGTCGTCGGGGAGGTCCGCCAGATCGTCCGCGGTCAACTCCCGCCCCCAAGGCAATGTGGTCACGACACCCATGGTGCCTCACTCTCAGTTCGTTGTGACCCATGAATCCCATCCTGATCCCGCGATGACGATACGGCCAGGGCACTCCAGACTGCCTGTGGATAACGTTGATCAGTGGCCAGTCAGGCGGGCTAACAGCGACCCCGACCGGGCCGGGTGCCCGGTGATCGACTCCTCGGCATCGGCCAGCCCGGCCAGGCGCAGCCCGGCATTCACGCCGAACCACCGCCACGGCTCCGGCTCCCAGTCGGGCGAGTGATGCCCCACCCAAGGCAGGGCGGTCAACACGGTCCGCCGGCCCAGCACCAGATCGGCGAGCGTGCGCCCGGCGAGATTGGTCGCGGCCACGCCATCGCCGACATAGCCACCGGCCCAGCCGACACGCGCTCCCGGGTCATAACCCACCGACGGATGCCAGTCGCGGGGGATCCCCAGCGGGCCACCCCACGCGTGCGTGAAGCGGACCTCGCCCAGCTGCGGGAACAACTCCCGCACCGTATTCCGCAACAACCGGAAGACTCGCTCGTCACCGTCGAAGCCCGGCCGGATCGCCGACCCGAAGTGATAGGGCGCGCCGCGCCCGCCGAAGACCAGCCGGTCATCCGTCGACCGCTGCCCGTAGACGATCACGTGCCGATAGTCACTGAAGACCTCACGCCGCGCGAGACCCACACTCTCCCAGACGGATTGGCTCAAGGGCTCGGTGGCGACGATCAGCGAGTACACCGGTGCCAAGCGCCGTCCGAGCCGAGGCAGTGACGCTGTATAGGCTTCAGTTGCCCGTAGCACGTGCCCGGCCCGCACGACCCGTCCGTCCGCCAGCACCACCCGTCCGGCAGCAGCGTCCACGACGCGCATCCCCTCCACGATCACGCCGCCGCGTCGGCGCACGGCCGCGGCCAAGCCTTCGATCAGAGCGCGCGGTTGGACGCGAGCGCAATGCGGATTCCACGTGGCACCATCGACGCCCGTGGCCGCCAGCC
>NZ_DAOQZV010000033.1:0-5964 GCF_035343835.1 Nostocoides sp.
CCACCGGCCACCCGCCCGCACCGACCATCCCGGGCGGGATCCCGGCCGGTGAGCGGGCCAGGCTCCCGCCCAGCAGCGCGGCCGTCGCGAGGGTGACCGGCCACAACCGGTCCGCGTGTTCGAGCACGGTCCCGCCGATGACCACGAGGGGAAACGACCCGAACGACTGCCATCTCGATAGCCGCCGCATGCCCCGGCTGAACGCGTAGCCCAACCACGCCACCAGCCCGACCATCAATCCCACGGCGACCCACCCGGGCAGGCTCTCCTTGCCCATGGACACGGCCGCGCCGATCGACATCATCGCCAGGATGCCCGGCGCGGCATACGCAATGACGGCGAGGGCGGCTGGGCGGCGGTTCACCGCCGCAGTATGCCGCCCGGCCAGGGCGAACGCTGCGCACCGGGCCGCGATTTCAGCGCGGGCACCCCCCTCGGGTAGCCTCCTCGACGGAGGATTCGCATAGTGGCCTAGTGCGCACGATTGGAAATCGTGTTGGGATAAAACCCTCGGGGGTTCAAATCCCCCATCCTCCGCCCGTCGCCCCGCGACCACCGACCGCCCCGGACCCCTGGTCCGGGGCGGTCGTCGTTCCCCCGATCACGACGGGGACGGCGTTGCCGAGGTCCCTGACGCGAGCCGGTGAACGATCCGCAACTCGGTCGCCGTCACGGTGATCGTGCTGATGTATCCGTCCTCCTCGGTGAAGCGAAGGGTCGTTGCTGCGGCGGCGGTGTCGTCGGCGGTGACGCTCAGGCGCATATCGGTCAGGTGCGCCCGAGAGAACGCGAGGAGCTCTTCGGGCGAGTGACCCGCCAGCCGATAGCTCGCCCCGGACTCGGGGTCGGTCACGTCCGTGGCCGTCGTCCCAGCGGGATAGCGCATGAACAACGGGGCATGGCGCAGTCCAAGGTCGGCGCGGGTCAGCCACATGCTCGGATCCTGATCCGTCGGCGCGAGCGCCGCCGCGGCCTCCTCCGAGTAGCCGAAGATCACCATGGCGCCGTTGACCGTGATGGCCCAACCCCGTCCCGCCGCGGTGAGGACGGTGCCATTGTCATTCGTCATGGCGTCGCCCCAGCCTGGCAGGCGTTCGCGCAAGTAGGCGACGATCGCGGCGTCCTCCGGTGCGTCGAGGTGCACCGTCGTGGCGAAATCCGAGGGGAAGACGGCGGTGACCCGCGAGTCCGGTGGGAACGTCAGTCCCGGCGGCGCGAGGAAGGTCCGATGATCCACGGTGATCGGCGCCGGCGCCTCCCGCGTCGTCGATCCAGTCAGCGATCCGATGACCGACGCCGAGGAGGACGGCCCAGCCGCCCTCGTTGGGCTCGCTGGCCCGCTCGTCGAGCCGCTCGCGGCAGCGGCGGATGGATGCGCGATGTCGGCGGCTCGGCTGCCGTCGACTCCGCCCCCGGCCAAGGCACCAGCGTCGAATTGCGGTGGCCCGTATGACGATTCGCGTGGCCGCCATCGATGATGACCGCATGCTCCTCGGGGGTCTACGACTGTGGCTTGGCCCGACCCCGGACGTCGATCTGGTGTTGACCGCCGCCTCGGTCGCCGCCTATGTCGAGTCCGGCTGTGCCGCCGATGTCGCCCTGCTCGACCTCAATCTGCGCGACGATTCCGACCCTGCGGACAACGTCCGCACGCTCCTTGCTACGGGCGCTCGCGCCCTGGTCGTCTCGACGATCCCCGAGCCGGAGGCTGTGCTTGCGACCGTCGGCGCCGGCGCGGCCGGCTATGTCACCAAGGATCAAGACCTTGACGTTCTGCTCGCCGCTATCCGTGAGGTTGCCGCAGGCGGCTTCGTCATCTCCCCCGAGCTCGCCTTCGTGCTCAGCCGCGACACCCGCCCAGGTCGCTCGCAACTCTCACCGCAGGAGCGAGCCGTACTCACGGCCTACGCCTCCGGGGCGACGCTCGCGGCATCGGCGCGCCGTGCGGGAGTCGCCTACGGGACCGCGAAGTATTACCTCGAACGCGTCAAACGGAAGTGGGCCGAGGCCGGCCGTCCGACCTATACCTCGATCTCGCCGACCGGGTGCGGGAAGACCGCTGGGATCAGCCCCCGCCAGCGTGAACCACGTGCCGCTCGCCGCGCCCCGACCGCCGCTGATCCACATCACAGTCCCCACCGCTAGCGCGACACGAGGCAACCCACCACCATGGCGGCATGAGCAATGGGGCCTACGCAGCGGCATACGAGCAATCCATCGGTGACCCGAACGCCTTCTGGGGCGCGGCGGCCGAGGCGATCGAGTGGATCACCGCGCCGACCACGGCGCTGGATGACAGCAATCCGCCCTTCTACCGTTGGTTCCCCGACGGGACGCTCAACACCTGCTTCAACGCTCTCGACCGGCACGTCCGCGACGGCCGTGGCGAGCAGGTGGCCCTGTATTACGACTCCCCTGTCACCGGAACCAAGAGCAGCCTGACGTATGCCGAGTTGCTCGACCAGGTGAGCCGGTTCGCCGGGGCCTTGGCGAGCCTGGGCGTCGAGAAGGGCGACCGGGTCCTGATCTATATGCCCATGGTGCCCGAGGCCGTGGTTGCCATGCTGGCCTGCGCGCGGCTCGGGGCGGTGCACTCGGTCGTCTTCGGCGGCTTCGCGCCCGCCGAGCTTTCGGCCCGGATCGAGGACGCGAAGCCCAAGGTCGTTGTCTCCGCCAGCTGCGGCATCGAGCCGTCACGGACCATCGCCTACAAGCCGATGCTTGACGGCGGACTCGACCGCAGTGAACACAAGCCCGAGGCGCTCATCATGCTCCAGCGGCCGCAACTCAAGGCCGAAGTCGGGGCGCGCGACACCGAGTGGGAGGAGATGACCTGGGACGACGTCATGCGCGATGCCGAACCTGCCGAGTGCGTCGAGGTCGCGTCGACCGACCCGCTCTACATCCTCTACACCTCCGGCACCACCGGCCGCCCCAAGGGCATCGTGCGCGATAACGGCGGACACGCGGTCGCGCTGCGCTGGTCGATGGAGAACATCTACGACATCCACCCCGGGGAGGTCTGGTTCACCGCGTCTGACGTCGGCTGGGTCGTCGGGCACTCCTACATCGTCTACGCGCCGCTGCTGACGGGCGCGACCACGATCGTCTACGAGGGCAAGCCGGTGGGCACCCCAGATGCCAGCGCCTTCTGGCGGATCATCGCGGACTATGGGGCGCGGGCGATGTTCACCGCACCCACGGCATACCGGGCCATCAAGCGGGAGGACCCGGAGGCCAAACTCCTTGCCGGACATGATATTTCGCAGCTGCGCAATGTCTTCCTGGCTGGCGAGCGGCTCGACCCGGACACCTACCACTGGGCCAACGACCTGCTGCACTGCGAGGTCGTCGACAACTGGTGGCAGACCGAGACCGGGTGGCCGATCGCCGCGAACCTACGCGGCCTGGAGCCGATGCCGATCAAGCCCGGCTCGCCGTCGGTCGCCGTGCCCGGGTATGACGTGCAGATCCTCGACGAGTACGGCGCACCCGTGCCCGCGGGGGTCGACGGAGCCATCGCCATCAAGCTGCCGCTCCCGCCCGGCACGCTCCCGACCCTGTGGCAGGACGACGAGCGGTATGTCGGTGGCTACCTGTCGGTGTACGAGGGCTACTACCTCACCGGCGACGGCGGGATGATCGACGAGGACGGCTATATCTACGTCATGGGCCGCACCGACGACGTCCTCAATGTCGCCGGGCACCGGCTCTCGACCGGCTCGATCGAAGCGGCCCTCGCCGGCCACCCGGCGGTTGCCGAATGTGCGGTCATCGGTGTCGCCGACGACTTCAAGGGTCAGGTCCCGCGCGGCCTGGTGGTGCTCAAGGGCGGGTATGACGCGGCCACCCAGGGCGCCCAGATCGCCAAGGAGCTCGTCCAGCGGGTTCGCGACGAGGTCGGCGCGGTGGCGTCGCTGAAGCAGGTCGACATCGTCGCGGCGCTGCCGAAGACCCGCTCGGGCAAGATCCTGCGCAAGACCATGCGCGAGATCGCGGACGGCAAGACCCCCACCATCCCCGGGACCATCGAGGACGCCTCGGTGCTGAACGCGCTGGCCGGCGTGCTGCGGCATACGCACTGATTGACGGCGGCCACGGGCTTCTCCTGACGGCGTGCGGGCGCCCCTGGTGGCCCCGCCGCGGTCAGGGGACGGGGACGGTCACGTTCTTCAGGAGGGAGAGGTTGCCGACCCGGTCGGTGGCGCGCAGGGACACGGCATACGAGCGCCCGGGCAGGGTGGCCGGGACGGTGTAGCGCCAGTTCGGCACGCTCACGTCGCCCCACACCACACCAGCCGACCATGTCGAGGCGGTCACCCACGTGGCATACCGGCCGTCGTAGTACAGGCCCGTGGTCAGGTCACGCACCCGGGCCTCGACGGTCGCGATGCCGCTGGCATCCGACGCGGCGCCGGTGAGGACCACCTGCCCGTTGACCACCGTCGGGCCGGCGTCAGGCGCCAATGCCGGCTTGACCGTTTCCGCCGCCGGACGTGGGCCTGGGCCGAAGACGGTGACCCGGGAGTTGACCTGCTCCATCACATAGAGCCGGCCGTCCGGCCCGAACTGCAGGCCCGACGGGGTCTTCATCTGCCCCAGCTTGAACCCGGCCCCAAGTCCGATCCGGCCCGTCACGGCATAGGTCGTCCGGGAGACGATGTCGACAAAGCCGGTCGTCGTGTCGGCGACGGCCACCTCGTCGCCCTTGATCGCCACGCCCCAGCCCACGCCGGGCAGCGTGATCGTCTTGAGGGTCTTGCCGGCGGGCGAGAGGACATAGAGCAAGGGCTTCGAATCGTGGGTGACCCACATATTGCCGTTGCTCGGGTCGACGGCGAGTCCGTGCAGCAGCCCAATCGTCGAGGTCCACGTGCGCACGACCGCCAGGGTCGCCGGGTCGATCACCCGGACCGCACCCGGGCGGCGCTCCAGGGCATACAACTGACCGTTGTAGAACTCCAGGTCGCCCACCCAGCGCGGGATCTCCGGGCGGCCGAGCACCGTGGTGAAGTCGGAGTTGAACCCGACGACCCCAGGCGGTCCTTCGAAACTGGAGATCCAGACGTCCCGGGTCGCCGGATTGACGGCCACGGCCTTGGGGTAGTTCATTCCCTCCGGCGGGCTCGACCCGCGCCGCCCGAACTGGTCGATCAGTTCGCCCGTCGACGAATACCGGTTGACCCGCTGCCCGAAGGCGTCGACCGTCAGCACATCGCCGGTCACCGGGTCGACATCGAGGCCGCGCGCCTGCGAGATGCCGGCCGGATCGGGCCGCATCGCCGGATCCGGGAAGTGGCGCACGTACGTCCCGTCGGGCAGGAACTCCCGCACCCGGAAGGAGCCGTAGTCCGCGCCCCAGACGTGGTTGTCCGGCGTGACCGCGATCTGCCGGGCCCCGTCGGTGAACTCCCCGTCCGCCAGGCCGAGCCCGGAGATCATGAATAGGTAGTTGCCCGACATATCGAACGCCGGTATGCCGCCCGCCACCGCATCGGAGAGATAGACCCGTCCCAGCGCATCATCGACCGCGACCCCGCGCAGGTCGCCCTTGATGGGCCCGGAGATGTCGAAGCGGAAGGTGCCGTCCGGCGCCCACGAGTGGATGACCTTGTTGCCGACATCCGAGACGTAGACGTTGCCGTTCGCGTCGGTCGCTGCACCGGTGAGGACCTTGAGCGTGGTTCCCGGCGCGCCCTGGGTGATCAGCAGTGCTGGGCGGCCGACTTCGTCGCGTCGTCGACGGTGAACTTGCGCACGACCGAGCCCGAGAATCCTTCGGGCACCCAGAGATTGCCTGATTTGTCGACGGTCAGCCAGGTGGTCGCGCCGGGCAGATCGAGGCCGAAGAGGTAGTTGCCGTCCTTGTCGTATTTGCGCACATCACCGCCGACCCGCCCCTCACCGGTCACGGCGACATAGATCGCCCCGTCGCGCGGGTCGACCCCGAGCGCCGACGCGACG
>NZ_DAOQZV010000033.1:6064-20410 GCF_035343835.1 Nostocoides sp.
GCCGCCGATCGTCTTGGCGGAGTTGCGGACGTCACCGAGATAGACCCCGTGCGGGTATAGCGGCGCACTTGTTTCGAGACGTAGTCGCCCACGATCAACTCATCGCTGACCGGGTTGTAGGCCAGTCCCACGCCGCCACACCCGGGGAGGAAGGGGCGGCGATCAACCGTTCCGCGACGTAGGACGCCACTACCGGTCCGCGTTGCGTCGCGCCCCCCGGTGCCGTCAGCGACGTCGCGGAGCCCGCCCCGGCGACGAGGGCGGTGACCACCAGGGCCAACGTCGCGAGGAGTGCCACCGCCGCGCGGGGGCGAGGACGCGGCATACGGGCGAGGCGATCTGGCATGGCGGGAACTCCACGGGTAGGGGATCTGAGGCGCGGAGTCCGTCAGGGGACGGAGAGCGTCGTGGTCATGGTGGCAGAAGCATTGCCGCGCCGGTCGGTAGCGACGGCATCGACGCGATAGGAGCGGCCCGGCAGGGTGCCCGGCACGACATACCGCCAGTCGGTCGCCGTGATCGGCCCCCACACGATGCCGGCGTTGAGCGTCGCGGTGGTGACCCACGTCCCGAGGGTGGCATGGAAGTAGCGGTTGGTCGTCAGGTCGCGCACGCGCACGCCGACGCCGGCGATTCCCGAGCCGTCGCTCGCACGGCCGGTCACGGTGAGTTGACCGCCAACGACGGTGGCGGCGATGGTGGTCGTCGGTTTGACCGCCTCGGCGGGGGGCGGGGCGGCGACCGAGAACTGTTGCACCCGCGACCCCGCGGTCTCCACGACATAGAGCGAACCGGCGGAGTTGAAAGCCAGCCCGCTGGGCTGGTTCAGTTGCCCGAACTTGCTCCCCGTGCCGCCCACCGTGCCGACGAGGGCGTAGGTCCGCCGGTCGAAGATCTGCACCGTGTTGCCGGTGGTGCTGGCGACATAGGCGTAGTCGCCGCGGATCGCGACATCCCAGCCCAGGCCGGTGATCGGGACGGTGCGAATGATCGCGCCGGCCGGTGAGAGGACATAGACCTCGGGCTTTGTGTCGCTGGTGATCCAGACGTTCTTGGTCGCAGCGTCGACGCCGACCCCGCGAATCAGACCCTTTGTCGAGACCCAGGTACGGACCTCGCCGCCGGTCGCCGGGTTGTATACGTGCAGCGCGCCGGGGCGGCGTTCGAGGGCGTAGAGCAGGCCCCCGCTCCACTCGAGGTCGTTGATGAAGCGCGGGGTGACGATCCGGCGCACCACCGAGCCGAAGTCCTTGGTGTAGCCGACCAGGTCGGGCGCGCCCTCGAAGTTGGCGACCCAGACATTCCGCGTGCCGGGGTCGATGGCGACCCCCTTGGGGTAGTTCATACCGTCCGGCGTGGTCGAGCCGCGCCGGCCGTGGGAGTCCAGCAGCGTGCCGTCGGGGCCGTAGCGCAGGACGCGCTGGCCCCAGGCATCGGCCATGACGATGTCGCCGGTGACGGGATCGATGTCGAGCGCGCGCGACTGGGCGATGCCGGCCCGGTCCATCGGCATCGGCGGATTGGGGAAGAAGGCCGCGAACGAGCCACCGGCGGTGAAGCGCTGGACCCGCTGGCCGCCGTAGTCGGCGGCGTAGAGGTTGCCGTCGGCCGTCATGGTCAGTTGGCGGGCACCGTCGATGAATTGGCCGTTTCCTGTGCCGATGCCGCCGAAGGTCTTGATGCGCGTCCCGGTCTTGCTGAAGACCTCGATGGTGCCGATGGCCGAGTTGGCGACGTAGATATTGCCCGTGCTGTTGTCGACCGTCACGCCGCGGATGTCACCCGGGAACAGGCCCTTGCCGAGGTCGAACCGCCAGGCACCGGTGGGCGTATAGGCATGGACGACCTTGTTGCCGACGTCGGCGACGTAGACATTGTCGGCATTGTCGGTGCCGATTCCCGTGAGGGAGCCGAACTGCCCGGGGCCGGTGCCGGGCTTGCTGATGGTCAGCACCGCAGTCGCGGACTTGGTGGCGTTGTCGACGCGGTATCGCGTCAGGCGCGCCCCCTTGTAGGCCGAAGGCACCCAGAGATAGCCGTCCTTGTCGACGGTCAACCAGGTGGTCGACGTCGGCATGTCGAGACCAAAGAGGTAGTTGCCGAATTTGTCGTACTTGCGCACATCGTCGGACGTGCGGCCCTCACCGGTCACGGCGAGATAGATCGACCCGTCCCGTGGATCGACTCCAAGCGCAGATGCGACGCCGCCGATCCGGCTGCCGGGATTTTGCAGGTCCCCGAGATAGCGACCGTCTCGGGTCATCCGACGGACCTGACTGGTCAGGTAGTCACCGACGAGGATCTCGTTGGTGAGGGGGTTGTGCACGATGCCCCAAGCGGAAAGCGCCGGGCTGGAGGGCCCGCCGATAATGCGTTGCGGGACATAGGTTCCCGGGCCCGCGGGGACCGCTCGCGCGGCCCCCGAGTGGCGCGAATCCGCGGCGTTCCCGGAATGATCCGCAGCGGCCGTGGCGGCGGGCAGCGCCACGATGAGCAACCCCGACGCGGCGGACAACACGGCATGACGGCGGCGTTGTGACATGTGGACATCCCCCTCGGAACAGACGTGCAGGTGCCAGTGTGACGTATGTGGGCGGCGTGCTCGAAGGCTTTGTGACGATTTCCTTCGTCATCGCCATCGGATTCTTGCTCGCCCACACCGGCGTCCTCGACCTGCCGGCGCAACGAGTGCTAGCCGATGTGTCCTTCCTCGTCGGCAGTCCGGCCCTGCTGTTGACGGTGCTGGCGAAGGCAGATGTCCGAGCGCTGATGTCCGAGCAGCTGCTCGCCACGATCGCTGGAGTCGTGGTGCCGGTGGCGATCTATTCGACGGTGGCGATCACCCGATGGCATCGCCCGCTGGGCCAGTTGGTCATCGGAAATCTGTCGAGTGCCTATGTCAATGCCGGCAACCTCGGCCTCCCTATCGCCGCATACGTGCTCGGCGATGCGGCCCTGGTCGCGCCCATCTTGTTGTTGCAGATGCTCGTCCTGCAACCGTTGGCCCTGACGATTCTCGATCACGACCGGCGCGGCGGGCGGCTGCACCTGTGGTCGATCGCCAAGAGCCCGCTGACCAACCCGATGACCATCGGGTCGCTGATAGGGGTCGCCCTGTCGCTGACCGGGACGACCCTGCCACGCTCCGTCGCCGATCCCATCGCGCTGGTGGGCGGCCTGGCGGTGCCCGCCATGCTCCTGGGCTATGGGGTCGCCCTGCGGCTGGGGCCACGTTTCGGGGGCGGCGCACCCGCCGAAGTGGCGTTGACGTCGATGCTCAAATCCTTCGTCCAGCCCCTCGTGGCGTATGCCGTGGCGCGCTATGGGTTGGGTATCACCGGTCACGCGCTACTCGCCGTCACCGTCACCTCGGCGCTGCCGACGGCGCAGAACATCTTCACCCACGCCACGCGCTACGGCCGGGCCGAGCCCCTGGCACGCGACACGATCCTGGTGACGACCCTGACGTGTGCGCCCGTGATCGTCGTGATTGCCGCCGTGCTCGGGTGACCGGGGCAGGGGTCGCCGCTCACCGGCGACGAGCCGTTCGGTGGTGACAAGACGGTTCAGCGGCGACGAGCCGTGCCGCGGCGGCGAGAGGTCAGCCGCGGCGAGACGCTCAGCGGCGGCGAGACGCTCAGCGGCGGCGAGCCGTGCCGAAGATCGAGCGGGTGATCTCGCGTCCGAGCACCGTGCCCGCGGAGCGGAGCATCGACTTGAAGGCGCTCGACTTCACCACCGACTCCACAATGCCCGGGTCCTCCTTGGGCGCCCGCGCCGGCGCGCTCCTGGGTGCGGGAGCCGGAGCCGGCGCCTTGGGAGCGGGAGCGTCCTGCGGAGCCGGCGCAGCGGGCGCGGCCTTGGCCTGCAGCGTCTCGAAGGCCGAGGTGCGGTCGGAGGCCACGGCATACGTGCTGCGCAGCGGGGAATTGGCGACGGTCGCGTCGATCAGGGCGTCGGGCGACGGCGCCATCAACGACTCGGGTGCGCGCATGCGCGTCCACGCCACGGGGGTCGGCGCGCCGCGTTCGGAGAGCACGGTGACGACGGCCTCACCGGTGCCGAGCGTGGTTAGGAGCTCCTCGAGGTCGTAGCCGGACTTTGGGTAGGTCTTCACCGCCGCCCGCAACGCCTTCGCGTCGTCGGGCGTGAAGGCGCGCAGGGCGTGCTGGACGCGGTTGCCCAATTGGGCCAGGACATCGGTCGGGACGTCCTTGGGTGACTGGGTGACGAAGAAGATGCCCACGCCCTTGGAGCGGATCAGCCGCACGGTCTGCTGAATGGCGTCGAGGAAGTCCTTGCTCGCGTCATTGAAGAGCAGGTGGGCCTCGTCGAAGAAGAAGACCAGCTTCGGCTTGTCGAGATCGCCGACCTCGGGCAGGTCATGGAAGAGGTCGGCGAGCAGCCACATCAAGAAGGTCGAGAAGAGTTCGGGCCGGTCCTGGACCGCAGGGAGTTCGAGAAGCGAGATTGTCCCCGTGCCGTCGGCATTGGTCCGCAGCAGATCCTGGGAGTTGAACTCCGGCAGGCCGAAGAAGACATCGGCGCCCTTGTCGGCAAAGGTGATCAATTCGCGCAGGATCACGCCCGCCGTCGCCGACGACAGGCCACCTAGGGATTTCAGATCGGCCTTGCCCTCGTCACTGGTGAGGAACTGGACGACCGCACGCAGGTCCTTCAGGTCATCGAGCCAGAGTTGGTTGTTATCGGCGTAGTGGAAGACTAGCCCGAGGCTCGATTCCTGAGTCGCGTTCAGGCCGAGCACCTTGGCGAGCAGGGTCGGGCCGAAGGAGGAGATCGAGGCCCGGATCGGTATGCCCTTGCCCAATCCCCCGAGCGCATAGAACTCGCTCGCGAAGCCACGCGGCGCCCATTCCTCGCCGATGTCCGCGGCGCGCGCCGTGATTTTGTCGTTCGCCACGCCGGGCGAGGCGATACCCGACAGATCGCCCTTGACGTCGGCGAGAAAGACGGGGACGCCCTGGGCGGCCAGTTGTTCGGCCATCACCTGCAGCGTCTTGGTCTTGCCAGTGCCGGTCGCGCCGGCCACCAGCCCATGCCGATTCATCACCGCGAGCGGAATCTTGACCTTGGCCTGCGGATAGGCGCGGCCCTCGACGACTGCCGCACCGAACTCCAGGGCCGGGCCGGAGAAGGCATAGCCGGCCTGAATGGTTGCGGCCAAAGCGTTATTCGCCTCACCGCCCTGAGCGGGTCCGTCCACCGACTCGGCGACGCTACCCTGAGCCGACGTCGTGGCCGGTGCGGCAACCGCCGGGGCGGCCGTGGCGTCAGAGGTGGTGGGAGGCTGCTCGGAGCCCCCGGTCGCGTCCGCGGGCGGGAACTGCGAAGGTGTCTCAGTCACGCACGTCAATGTAAACCGTCCGCCAGGTCGACGCCCGCAGGCACCGGCCGGCCGCGCAGGAAGTAAGGACCCAACAGAGCAATGACGGCTCCGATCGTTGCCGGACAGCCACGGCGCATGCGCCAGATCCGCGCGGCGCTATCCCTGCTGGTGGCCCTGGCCTTCCTCGCCTTCGCCTTCTACAAGGCCTATGGCTACCTCCAGAGCGACCACGGAACGACGGTCGGCTCCTCGTCGTGCATGACCGGGTCGGCGAAAGCGCCGGTGGCCTTGCCGAAGGACACGACGGTCAATGTCTACAACGCCACGACGCAGGCGGGTCTGGCCGCCGAGGTGGCGCGGAAGCTACGCGATCGCGGCTTCGTGATCGGTGAGGTCGACAATGATCCGCTGAAGAAGAAGATCAGCGGTGTCGGCGAGATCCGGTACGGCTCGGAGGGCCGCGAGGAGGCCCGTGCCGTCTCGCTGGCTCTCCCGGACGCCAAGCGGGTCAACGACAAGCGCACCGACGCCGTCATCGACCTGGCCGTGGGCGCCAAGTTTGTCGACCTCGCCGCACCGCCCACCTGCAGCTGACCTCCCCGTCGACAGCGCACCATCAGCCCGTCGAGAGCGCACACCGGGTCGCACGTTCCGCCTTGGTCGAGCGCACCCCGGGTCGCGCGCCGCCGGGGAGACGGGGAAGTGGCCGGATCAGGAGGTGGCGAAAGTGGTGCTGACGATCGGGCCGATATTGCCCGCCGCGTCGATGGGGCGCACGGATAAGGCATAGCTGCCCCGTCGGCCCGCCCCGATGAGCGGGAACCACCACTGGCCGTTCTTGACGTCCCCGCCCTTGACGCCGGCATTCGTCCACTGCTTGGTGGTGCCCCAAGTCGCGATGCGGCCGTCCCACCACAGCTTGGTGGTGCGATCCTGGATGGCCACTTCGAGCGTGCCATTGCGCAGGTTGTCATTGACCGTCCCGGTGACAGTGACCGGCAGCGATACCACCTGACCGCTCTTGGGCGCAGCGATCGATGCACTCGGTGCGGTGGTGTCGGCCTTGACATAACCCAGGGTGTCGAAGACCTGGATGCGGTCGTTGCCGGCGTCGGCGATATAGATCTTCCCCGCCCTGTCATGGGTCAAGCCGGACGGATTCTGGAATTGTCCGGCACGCGATCCCGCTGAGCCGAACTCGCCCACGAAGTTGCCCGCGCGGTCGTAGACGACGACGCACGCCCGATCGGCGTCGGTGACATAGAGCAGCCCACCGATGATGTCGATATCCCACGGAGTGACGAACTGGCCGGGGCCGGTGCCGGGGCTGCCGATAACGGCGGGGAAGGCCTGTTGGCCGTCCTTCGTGTAGTGATAAATGCGGTCGTTGTACCAGGACGAGACGTAGATATCGCCCGAATCGGGGTCAACGGCAACACCGGAGGCGCGGACATTGATCTGCCCCTGGACCGTGCCGGTCGCCGGATCGAGGATCTTGACATAGCCGCCGTTGGCGTCCCCGACATAAGCCTTACCATTGCCGAATTCGATGTCGACCGGTTCGCTGAACCCGGAGATGTCCTTGACCTTGCCAAAGGTCGGCGTGACGATCCGCACCTGGCTCTGAGTCGTGTTGCTGATCCAGATGCGATTGTTGCCCGGCTGGATGGCGATTCCGCGGGGATAGTTGAAGCCTAACGGCGGGGTGGACGAGCGCCGGCCCCACATCTGATTGGGCGAGCCGTCGGCGTTGAAGCGCTGAACCCGGTGATTGTTCTGCTCGACCGCATAGACCGCCTTGGTCGAACTGACGGCGACATCGCGGGGATTGGCCATGGCGCCCTTGGGCGAATCCTGGGGCGGGTTGGGGTAGGCCCCGATGAAACTCCCCGAAGCGGTGAACTTCAGGACGCGCGTGTTTCCGTAGTCCGCGACCCAGACATTATCCGAGCCGTCGATGGTCACCTGCCGGCCGCCGTCACCGAATTGGCCCGGGCCGGTGCCCAGGGACCCGAAATTGCCGAGCACGGCACCGGTGTCGGCGTCGAAGATCTCGATCTGCCCAGCATTGGCATCCACGACATAGAGCTTGCGCGTGCGCGGATTGACAGCGATGCCCCGAAGATCCCCGGTGAATGCGCCGGTGCCGATCGTCATATGGGTGGTGCCGTCGGGGTTGAACGCGGTGACCCGCTTGTTGGCCGTGTCGGCGACATAGACCCGCCCATTGCTCGGATCCACCGCAATGCCGGTGATCCATTTGATCTGGCCCCCCGCGGTGCCATAGGTCCCCCAACTCGCAACCTCTGTGACGGTTGTGCTGCTGTCGGACAGTTGGAATTTGCGCACTTTCGGCGGATCACTGGCGTTATTCCACACCTGGCTGTCGCTGACATACAGAAAGCCGGACGCATCCATCGCCATCCAGGCCTGATAGCGCGTGTTCAGCTTGTATTCACGCACGAACTGGCCAGACGCCGTGAACTTGGCGACATAGCCCTTGTTGTCCCGCGAGTGGTCGGAAACATAGATCGAACCGTCCCGAGGGTCGACCGCGATCCCTTCGGGCTGGCCGCGCCGGTCGGAGGCGGCGCGATAGAACGACCCGAGCAAGGTGCCACCCGAGGTGAACCGGCGCATTTGGTAGTTCAAGTAGTCGCCGACGAGGATCTCGCCGGTCACGGGGTTGTATGCGGCGCCCCACGCATACAGGCCCGCGGACCCACGTGCGCCGATGGCCCGGACGAAAGTGGGTGCCGTCCACGCGGCGGCTGCCTTTGCCGCAGGTTGCGTCAGCGTGGGCACCGCAGCCACGGGCGCGGCGGCCGCCAGGGCGCCGGCCACCGCCGTCGTCACACCGAGCACAACACTTCGGTGCACGTGGGCGGTCATTTTCGGGCGCGCAAGTGCCGGTGGGAGCGTGCGAGGCATGCCGTCCATAGTGACACGCGGCCCTGGGAGGGGGAAACCGCGGGGCACGTCGGCAAAGATGGCTCGTGTGACCGGGACGCTGGTGAGCAGTTGGGCCTTCGCGCCGTGGCGAGCGCAGGCGGCGCGCACGGCCGCCGCCTGGCTGACGACGTTTGCGCCGCAGCCCTTTGACGTGGTCCGGGCAGACCTGTCCGACGCGGTGCCGCGCGCCCGCCCCGTTCCGCCTGTCGATGCCGCGATCCGATCGTCGATCTCGTTGCCGTATGCCGCCGGCTCCCCTGCCCCGATCGCTGCGCCTCGCGACTGGGTCGCCATCGAGACCTATGCCGAAGCCGCCCATCGGGCCGTTGTCGGCTGGCGCTCCCGAGGCGCGGCGTGGGACCTGGGCTACAGCGGGCCGACCGGGCTTGCCGATCACCTGTTGCTGGCCGTGTTGCGCGAACAGGAGGTAGTTCCGCGCTGGGTCGCACACCTGGACGATATGCCGACCCATGGGGAAACGGAGGCGGTGGGCGGTGAAGCCGTGGCGCCAGGCGCGTTGCTGGTGGCCGCCGAACGCATCCTCACCGACGCTGGCCTCGCGCTCCCCGATTCGGACGAGGTCGCGGACCTCGTCTTGACCCTGATCGCTGCGCGTGCCGACGAGATCGTCGTCGGTGGCGAGGCGCTGGCGTCGGCCCTGCTCACAACCTCCGCGTGGTCCCCCCACCGCAGCGCCCTGGCTACGCGCCTTCGACTCTGGACGCCGACAGCGAACGGCGCATCGGTTGCCGGTCTCGCGCTGCCGCCTCGCCCGGGCCACGCACCGGGTGCGGGAGCCGAGCCGAGCGACGGGCTCGGCGAGCTCGTGAGTCCGGCGTCCGATAGCCGGATCGCCTCCGCAACTGCCGGCCCAACGGCGGGTGCCGGCGTCGTCCAAATCGCCGGCTGGGTGCCGGGCAGCCGGGCCGCCACGGTGGCTCCACTTTTGAGCGCTCTGGGACTGCTGTCGCCGGATGAGCGCGCGGCCATCGCTCTCCACCTCGTCACCGACGAGTCGGCGACACTGGCACCGCTGCTGCGCGACTTGGACCTGGAGAAGGGCGTCGTCGTGAGCGACGACTTCGCCGGGACGCCCGACTTTGCTTTGGTCGTAGACCGTCCGTCGCCCGAGGGCCTGGGCTGGTCGCCGCGCGAGTTGTCCGAACTCGCCGAATGGCGCGAACTCGGCGTGCCGATCATCCTGCTGGCGCCGCAGGACTCCCCACTGACCCACGCGGCTGCCGACCACCACCTGCCCACCGAGCACGTCAGCGCCGCCCGCGCCCTTCTTGCCCGGCTCGCGGCGGAGAAGTCGTCGAACTGAGCCCCTGACCGGCACCCCCGCCGTCGCCGGCGGGGCTGAGGAAATCGCCAGCGGCCGAGTCAGGGCCGACCGAGGATGAGGCCGAGAACCTCCGCCTCGGTGGCGCCGGTAGCGGTGAGACGGTCGGCTGCGTTCCGGCACCGAGCGGATTCGCCCGCCCAGGCGGCGGGATCGGCATACGTGCGGATGCGGCCGGCGCCCTCGGCGGGCGAGGCGACCACCCACTCCGGCGTCTCCGCATAGATCGCGCGGGCGCCGCCCTTCGTCGCGACCTGCGGCCAATCGCGAATGACCGGAATGCAACCGGACACGGCGGCCTCGACGACACCGACCGGCCAGCCCTCCACCGTGCTCGTGGACAGGGCGAATCCGCAGGCGTCGAGAGCCTCTTCGAGCCGACCCGTGAAGCCGACCCAGACGATCGCCTCGCGCAGCGCAGGATCGGCGGTGAGCTCGCGGAAGCGCGCGAGGTAGTCGGCGACCGGCGGCAGGCCGCTGTCGGCGAAGTCGCGACCGATCAGATGGAGGCGCCAGGACGGATCATCACGCAGCAGCTCGCGCAGGATATCGACGGCGAAGATCGGATCCTTCACGCGACGGCCCCACCCGACCATGGCAATGCGCCGCTCGGCCCCCGGCAGCTTGGGACGTCGGTAGCGCTCGACGTCGATGATGTTGTTGACCACGGTCAGTCGTGTGGGCATCGCCTCCCCGGGAGCCGCGAGTTGCGGCGCGAAGAAGTCGCGGACGTGGTCGCTGACCAGCAGCACCCGCTCGACGCGCGACCAGTCCACCAGCTGCGCCCAGGCCTTGGTGGCATCCACCCGGTGGACCCGAATGATCAACCGGGCGCTCGCGGGCGCGAGATAACTGGCGAACAGCGCGCCCGGGTCGCACCAGTCGGCGAAGACGATGTCCGCGCCGGCCAGCCGGTCGCGCAGGACGCCGAGTTGGCGGGCGGCGCCGGTGTCCTCGGGCAGCGCGCTCCACCGGTCCGGGTCGCGTAGGCGTAACCACTGCCCGACCAGTTGGTCGGTTGGGTCGCGCCGCCCGAGCAACGGCCCGAGTTCGTCGGCACGCACCAGGTCTGGCGCGTGACCGGCCTTGGTGAGGACCTCGACAATCGGCCGATAGAACGAGCCATAGGCACCCGCCAGCACCACGATGCGCGGCCCGGCCGCATCCGATCCGTCGGCCTCGTGTCCGAACTCGCCCTTGGCTCCGGTCCGCATCCCCGCGCTATCGCCACCGACCGTTGTGAGCGACGGCGGCGGGCGCGTGGCCAACACCTCCCGCGCAAATCGCGACTCCCGCCAGGGCGCAAGGACGGTATGCGGATCGGCGACCAGGAGCGAGTGCTCGCCGTCCGCGTGCAGTTCGCTGTGAAAGACCAGCCGGAGCCCCAAGGTCACCAGGCGCACGGCACCGGTCAGGTCGCCGGCATCGACGCGATCGGCGGCCGCATCGAAGACGCGTCGGGCGACACCGGCATCACCCGGCTGGGGACCGGCACCAAGGCTGATCTCCGCAATCCGCTCGATGGCTTCGAGCCCGCTGCCGGTCCGCTGCTCGCCTGGGAGCGCCGCGAAGCGCGGTGCCAGCTCGCGGACCAGTGGGTAGCCACTCGCGCCGAGCAAACCGCCTGCAGCAGAGGCGATGTCGGCCACCAGGTCCGCACTGGGATCGGGTTCGTCCAAGGCCTCGTCGATGAGGACGGCTAATCCTGCGCGCCCGGCCGCGGTGCGTGGCTGCTCGCGCAGGAGCGTGCGCAGGCGCTGCTCCCGCAGGTCACGCTCGAAGGCCGACCATTCGATGACGTCGACCGCACGGCCGCGCAATGTCTTGCTCACCGAGGCGGCTTTCCCGTTAGGGGCGACCACCAGTCCAACCGCAGGCAATGCCTTGGTGACGACGGGGTGCGATTCCAGGGCGCCGATCACGCGACGAGCCGGGGCCAGGTCAGCGCCCGCAGGCCCGGGGCCGAGGTGGGCCTGTCGCACGCGTGCCGGCAGTCCCCTTAGCGCGCGCCGGTTTGTGTGCACGAGAACGGCATTCGCGTCCGAGCCGGCATTGGCAAGGGCCCACTGATGCGCGAGATGCTGGGCGCTCGGCGCGTCCTCCGCCAGAAACAGCACATCCCGGACGGGCCGGGCTTCGCTGGCAGTCATTCGGCCACCTCCGCCGGCGTGACCGCCGCGACTGGCGTGGCCGGCGTGACCGGGATTGCCGCCGCGACCGGCGTGACTGGCATTGCCGCCGCGACCGGCGTGGCCGGCGTAGCCGAGGCCAGAATCTCCTCGAGACTCTCCGCCTCCTCACCCAGGTCGATCGCCCACTGCTGCGCGGATTCCGCTGTGGGAGCACACCATTCGATCTCCACCCCGAACAACGCTCGCGCGCCGTCGCGCATGGCGAGCACGTCGGCTGCCACGCCGGCTGCCGGCTCCGGCAGGAGTGCGACGATCCGGTCGGCTCGCACGTGCGGCCGGTCCAGGCTCGGCATCTCCAGTAACCCCGGGGTCAGCACCACCAACACCTTCGCCGACACTACGTCCGATGCGCTGATCATGTCGATGCGCCCACGCAGAACGGGTGAGATCGCCTTGGCCAAGGCATTCGGCCGGCGTGGTTTGCCCAGCGTCGGATCCTCTTGGCAGACAAGACAACTCATGCGGTCACGCGAAATGATCAGTCCCCGCATCGGCTCCTCGGTGAGCGCGCTCGGCGCGGCGGGGTCGACGAGGTAGGCCACGTCATACGACCGTCGGTCGGCGGGCGCCCCCGGAAGTGCGCGCCGGAAAGCCGCCGAGGCCGGAAAAGTGCGTGAACGCACTTGCGCCGCTCCGTCCAAGGGCGGCGTCGACGAGGTGATGCTGTCGTGCCAGGCACGGAAGCTTGTGCGATAGAGCGCGCGGTCCGGAGTCATCCACAACATCCGAAAGTCACTGCGCGACAACGAGCCGCCACGCAAGCGAGTGATCGCCAGCGGGGTGTCGGTGTCCACGCTCGGCCCGAGTCGGCGTTCCACCCGCTCGTGATACTCCGAGTCCGCGCCCTTGCGGACGGTGTCGAAGACGCCCACGGTGGCGATGGTCGTGCGCCGCACCATGAAGGAGGACGCATTGCGCCGTCGCGAGGGGTAGCCGAGCCAGGTGAGCGTCAGATCGTCCAGCGCGCGGATCGCATCGCTGCGGCTCGCGGGTGCCCACGGATTCTGTTGCAGCGCAAGGACTTGCGCGGCCATGCGAGCCGGGTGCGACCAGTCGTCGGAATCCTGGGTCGTCACGAATCGCCCTTTCGAGCGGGAGATCGCCTCATTGCGTCCGAGATAGCTGCCGCCGTTCTCGCGCATCCGCACCAGCCGGATGCGCGGGTCGAGCGCCAGGGCCTCGTCATAGACCGCGCCGAACCCCGGGCCCGACGCATCGTCCACCAGCAGGATCTCGAGATTGCCGTAGGACTGCGTCTGCATCGAGCGCAGTGAGTTGAACAACCCGGCCGGATCCGGCCGGAAGCTCGGCACGATCACCGTGACTAAGGGCCCGTCAACCGCCTCGGGCGGCGCCGCATGCAGACCGTCGAAGGGGTGCTCGGCACGGGGATCGATCGCGACGGGCGACAGACCGGCCTCGCGGAGGCGGGCGTTGAACATCTCCAGCCACCGCGGCGCATCGCTGGGCCCGCCCGCGGCATACGGGTTGGCAAGGTCGATCCGCAGGTCGGCACTCTCCGCAGCCGAGAGCGGGAGCACGCCGAGCAGCCGCTCGACCTCCTCGCGGTCGCCGTCGAGGAAGGCGAGTTGCGCCCAGACGGACGCAGCTTGTTCGGCGTCGCGGAAGACGTCCGGTCCGAGGGCCCGCAGGATCTCGCCGTATGCCGTCCGCGCCCGCCTCCCGTCGCGCCAGGCGGGGTCGCCCACCGCCCAAGTCGTGGCCAGGGCCAGCGCCTCCTGTGGATGGGCGAGCGCCCGGCCCGGCCACCCGCGGCCTGCATCGAGGGCCGCGCCGATGGCCGAGGCGTCGTAGCGCTCCTCGGTCGCCCGCAGGGCGAGCACATCGAGCAGTTTGGGGGCACCGGTGCGCAGGGCAGCCCGCGCCAGGCCGTGCACGTCGACGGGCCCCATCGGACGGCGCGCCAGGCGCGTCACGGCCTGATCGACCACCGGCAAGGGCGCCGGATCGACCACTACGGACCCCCCGGACGCGCCGACGGCGGCGCCGGTCACGCCGGTCGGCACCGCAAGGCGCGAGGCGGTCAATGAGGTCCTTCGGGTTGGCCGTGGTGGATACTTGCCGAGCGTAATGCACCGGTCTTCAGCCGTCCGGGCAGGCGCGTTCCCTCAGCTGGTCGAGCAAAGGATGGGCATGACCTCGAAGCGGAATCTAGCCGCGATCGGCGCCCTCGCCGGCCTGGCACTGGTTGCCCTGATCGCCGCCGTTCTCGACTGGGGCGTGCTCGTCGTGCTCGCGTTCGCCGGGATGCTCGCCGTGCTCGGCGTGGTCGCGCTGAACACCAACACCCTGGTGCGCAGCCACCGTCAGGCCTTCGACAAGATCGTGCGCTCGGGTGGCTTCGGGCCGGCCAGCGGCGCCCTCACGATGCGTCCCGTCGGCGCACCCGCCAGCCAAGAAGATCTCACCGGCGCCCTGCGCCTGCTCCAGGCGCAGTATGTCGGCCGCCTCGACCGCGCGCAGTCCACCTTAGATCGGGCGGCCGCCGCTCT
>NZ_DAOQZV010000034.1:0-19028 GCF_035343835.1 Nostocoides sp.
GCGCACTTCGGACTGCGGGGAACATCGGAACGGGATGTCCCCGCATACCTCATAAGGCAGGTTCGACAGGCGCGGCGGGCGGGTACCAGAGGTCGGCAGTTCTACTGTGAGCCTTATGGCACGCGCGGCGGTGGCGGTGTGGCAAATGGCGCCGACGGTGGGCAACCGGCGAGCCAATCTCGCGCGCCTGGCCGGCGCCGCGGGCACCGCCCGCGCCAGGGGGGCGACCATCCTCGTCACTCCAGAGCTCAGCCTCACCGGTTACGACATCGGCGCCTTGACGGATGATGACACCGACCCCGAGCTCTTGACGGACCTCAGCCGCATCGCTCACAACACCGGCCTCGCCCTCGTCGTCGGGCTCGCCCTCCGGCAGGACCATCAGACCTGGAATTGCTCCGCTGTCGTCGACCGCACCGGTGACGTGCGCGGGGTCTATCGCAAGATGCACCTCTTCGGCGACCTCGACCGTTCGCGCTTTTGCGCCGGCACCGACGGCCCGCTCGTCGTGGACGTCGACGGCATCACCGTGGGCACCCTCATCTGCTACGACATCGAGTTCCCCGAGCCGGCGCGCCTCGCCGCGCTGGCCGGCGCCCAACTCCTGGCCATCCCGACGGCGAATATGACGCCCTGGCACTTCATCAACGAGCACGTCATCCCGGTGCGGGCCTTCGAGAACCAGTTCTATGTCGCCTACGCCAACCACCACGGCACCGAGGGCGGCACGACATACGTCGGATCCAGCACGATCGCCGCACCGGACGGGGCTACCGTCCGCGCCGGCGAAGACGACGAAGCGCTCATCCTCATGGCCCTCGACACCGACGATCTGGCCCAGCGCCGCCGCGAGGCGACCTATCTGACCGACCGACGACCTGAGCTCTACGACCGCCTCTGCCAGGAGAACTGATGTCCGAAACCCCAACGGCACCAACGTTGTTCACCGGGCACCTCTGGTGCCCAACCGAGGGAGAAGTCGATGCGCTGCTGGTCGCCCACGGCCGAATCCTCGCGATCGACGCGGACGCGCGAGACCACGCTGCCGGCATACCGGATCTGGACAGGGTGGACATCGCCGCCGGCGTGCTCGTCCCGGCCTTCGGCGACGGGCACGCGCACCCGCTCTTCGGCGGGCTGGAGCGGGAAGGTCCGCAGATCCGCCCACAACACAGCGTCGAGGGCATCGTCGCGGAGGTCGCCCGCTGGGCCGGCGCCCACCCGGACGCCGAATGGATCACCGGCGCGTCCTACGACTCCAGTCTCGCGCCCGAGGGACTCTTCGATGCTCGCTGGCTCGACGCGGCGGTCCCCGATCGTCCTGTAGCGCTGCGCGCCTGGGACTACCACACGATGTGGGTCAACACCCGCGCCTTGGAGCTGGCCGGAATCACCTCCGCCACAGCGGAACCCATCCTCGGTGAGATTCCACGCCGCGACGACGGCTCGGTCCTCGGCACCTTGCGCGAGTGGGGCGCCGTCGACCTCATCACCGCCGTTGCCCACGACTGGCCCATGGAGACCAAGCTCCGTGCCCTGGAATGGGCCGCGCGCGCCTATGCCGGCCTCGGAGTCACGTGGGTGCAGGACGCGTGGGTCGAGCCGGAGACCGTTGAGGTCTACCTCGAGGCCGCCCGCCAAGACCGCCTCCCGATTCGCTTCAACCTTGCCCTGTATGCCGATCCCCGCCACTGGCCCGACCAACTCCCTACGTTCGAGGAAACCCGGCGCCGAGTCAATGAACTCGGCCACCCCCACCTGACCGCAAACACGGTGAAGTTCTTCGCCGATGGTGTCGTCGAGAACGCGACCGGCGCTCTGCTGCAACACTATTGCGGCTGTCCAGGCGAATTCGGCATGCTCGTGTGGGAACCCGAGTTGCTCAAGCGTGCCGTGACCGACGTCGACGCGGCCGGATTCCAGCCGCACATTCATACGATCGGTGACCGCGCGGTGCGAGTGGCGCTCGATGCGCTCGATGCAGCCCACACCACCAACGGACCACGGGATCGCCGCGCGGTCCTCGCTCACCTTCAACTCGTGGACGAGAGCGACCGCATCCGGCTCGCCTCCCTCGGCGTCGTCGCGAACGCCGAGCCCTTGTGGTCGCAACTGGACGCCCTGATGAATGTCCTCACCGTCCCGCGGCTCGGGGAGGAGCGCGCCGACACGCAGTACCCGTGGGCGAGCCTGCGGGCCTTGGGCATCCCGATGAGCTTCGGGTCGGACTGGCCCGTCTCCTCGGCCGACCCGCTCGAGGGCATGGCCGTTGCCTGCTCGCGTCAGACCGCCGAGCGAGAACCTGCCGGCGGGTGGACGCCTCACCAGCGTCTGAGCACGACGGAGGCATTGCGCTGCTACACAGCCGCAGTCGCCTACCAAGCCTTCCGAACTGCCGGGCGGCTCGCGGTCGGGTGCGACGCCGACTTTGCCGTCCTCTCGGCGGATCCGCGCACCCTGGACCGCCCACGCGACCTCGACACGATCCGCGTGATCGGCACCTGGGTCGCGGGTCGCCCTGTCCAATCAACCACTGCCCCGTCAACTTTCGACGCGTAGGAGATTCGATGACCGACTCGCCCCATCACCTCTCTTCGGACCTGCAGGTGAGCAGTGACGTCCACCTCAAGCGGGCGCTCGGCCTGCCGGGGCTGACGCTCTTCGGGCTCGCCTATCTGGTGCCCCTGACGGTCTTCACGACCTATGGCATTGTCACCGAAATCACCGGCGGCAGAGTCGCTTTCGCTTATGTCTTCACGCTCGCCGCGATGCTCTTCACTGCCTTGTCGTATGGCCGGATGGTCGAGGCCTATCCCGTGTCAGGGTCGGCCTACACCTACACCTCCCGGTCCTTCGGGCCGCATGCCGGCTTCCTGGCCGGCTGGGCTCTGCTGCTCGACTACATCCTGCTGCCGATGGTCAACTACGCGGTGATCGGCCTCTTCATCCAGGCGCAATGGCCGTCGGTCCCCATCTGGGTCGGCTTCCTCGGCTCGCTGGCCCTCGTCACGATCCTCAATGTCGTCGGCATCACGACCATCGACCGCGCCAACTCGATCATCATCGCGATCCAAGCCGTCTTCGTCGTCGTCTTCGTCGTGTTGGCCATCAAGACGATAGCCGGCGGCTCGATCCAGGCCGGCCTGCCCTTCACCGGTGACCACGGCGCGAACGGCGCGGGCCTGGGACCGGTGCTCGCGGGCGCCGCCATTCTCTGCCTGTCCTTCCTCGGCTTCGACGCGGTCTCCACCATGGCGGAAGAGGCCACTGAGCCACGCCGCGACATTCCGCGAGCCATCCTCCTGGTCACGGTGGGCGGCGGAATCCTCTTCATCATCCTGGCCTGGCTCGCTCAGGTCGCGCGCCCCTCGACCACTTTTGAGAACGTCGACTCCGGTGCCACAGAAGTGATGACGCACCTCGGTGGCAACACCTTCGCCCTCGCCTTCACCGCGGCATACGTCGCGGGCGCCTTTGGCTCGGCCCTCACCTCCCAGGCGTCGGTCACCCGCATCTTGTATGCCATGGGCCGCGACGGCACGCTCCCTCGCGCCCTCGGCACGCTGGCCGCCCGCTGGCGCACCCCGTTGATCGCCATCCTGCTCGTCTCGATCGTCTCGCTGGCCGGGCTCTGGCTCGACCTCGGCCTGCTCTTCTCCATCGTCAGCTTCGGCGCCCTGACCGCCTTCTCGGTCGTCAACCTCTCGGTGATCAAGCACTACTGGTTCGATCACCCCGAGTCCCGAAACCCACTGCCGCACTTGGTTCTTCCGTTGATCGGCTTCGCACTGACAGTATGGCTGTGGACCTCGCTCTCCAAGAATGCTCTTGTCACCGGGGTGATCTGGCTGGCCGTCGGCATCGCGTGGTTGGCGCTGATCACCGGCGGCTTCCGTCGTCGTCCGCCGCAGGTCGAGTTCGAAGGCTGAGGGGGCGGGGCCCATGCCGTATGACGTGGTCGAGGCCTCCATCGCGCAGCTCGCCGCAGCTCTGACTCGGGGCGAGACGACCAGCGTGGAAATCGTGCGCGCTTCGCTGGCGCGGGTCGCGGCATACGACCAGGCGGGCCCGCATGTGAATGCGATCGTGGTCGCAAATCCGGACGCGCTCGCCGAGGCGGCTGCATCCGACGAACGCCGTGCTCGAGGCGAGAGCCTCGGACCCCTCGACGGCATTCCGTACACCGCCAAGGACAGCTATTGCGTCCGGGGCCTGACCGTTGCTGCCGGCTCCCCTGCCTTTGAGCACCTTGTCGCGCAACGCGATTCGTATGCCGTGGAGCGGATGCGCTCGGCAGGCGCGGTGCTCATCGGGCTGACGAATATGCCGCCGATGGCGAATGGCGGTATGCAGCGGGGTGTCTATGGGCGCGCCGAGAGCCCCTACAACCCGGACTACCTCACAGCTGCCTTCGCCTCGGGGTCGTCCAATGGCTCGGGGACGGCGACCGCGGCAAGTTTCGCGGTCTTCGGTCTCGCCGAAGAGACCTGGTCCTCCGGCCGGGCGCCGGCCTCCAACAACGGATTGTGTGCCTACACCCCGTCACGCGGCCTGATCTCGTTGCGTGGCAACTGGCCACTGGTGCCGACAATGGATGTCGTTGTGCCGCATACCCGTTCCCTGCCTGATCTGCTCGCGGTTCTGGACGTGCTCGTCGCCGATGACGAGGAGCACAGGGGCGACTTCTGGCGGACGCAACCCTGGCAGGACATCCCGTCCGTCGCCGACATACGACCAGCGTCCTACGCCGGGCTCGCTCCCGTGACCCAGGACAGGGCTCGGGAAGGCTTGCGGGGCAAGCGCTTCGGCGTTCCTTCGATGTACGTTAACGCCGATCCCGCCGCTGGCACCGCTCCCGATCCTGGCGTTGGCGGCCCGACCGGTCAGCGGATCGAGACGCGGGCTTCGGTGCTCGCCCTGTGGGAGTCTGTCCGCGGCGACTTGGAGGCGGCCGGGGCCGAGGTCGCACTGGTCGATTTCCCGCTCGTCTCCAACTACGAGGGTGACCGGCCGGGCGCATTGAAGATCACCACCCGCGGCCTGGTCCCTCACGACTATCTGCTGCGCGAGGTCCGGGACCTGACCGCGTGGGCGTGGGACGATTTCCTCGACGCCAATGCCGATCCCACGCTGCACCGCCTCCAGGACGTCGACGGCGAGCGCATCTTCCCTCTCCCGCCGGGCGCGCTGACCGACCGCTATGACGACTATCCCGACAATGTCGCCGAACTACCCGACTACATCCGCCGTCATCCACGCGGTCCACTTGCCGAACTCGATTGGCTCGCAACGGGGCTCGCCGGTTTGGAGGCGACTCGACGGGTGGACTACGACAACTGGCTGGCCGCTCACCGCCTGGACGCCGTGCTCCTTCCCGCTGCTGCTGATGTCGGCCCGGCCGACGCCGACGTCGACCCGGTATCCGCGGATCGCGCGTGGCGCAATGGCGTCTGGGTCGCCAACGGCAACCTCGTGTGGCGCCACTTCGGCATCCCGACCGTGACCATCCCCATGGGCGTGCTGGCCGACATCGGGATGCCGGTCGGCCTCACCATCGCCGGACTGCCGTATGCCGACACCTCCCTCCTCCAGTTGGCCGCAGCCATCGAGACAATTGCCCCACGTCGCGTCCCGCCACCGCGCACACCGCCACTACCGAGCTGAGGGCGTCTGTGGGCGCTCCCGACGGTGGGCGTACGGCCCGGCCACTGTCATGGTGAGATCCACGCTGCCCACCTATTAGTCTTCGCGACGTGAGAACTCCCACGGCGGCGGCGCGAACGGCATACGGGCTCAATGCGCTGCTGGCAGGCGGCGGCTTCCTACTCGTCCTCGCCCTCTCCGGTCTCGGGCAGTATGCCGATGTCGCACCCGTCGGCAATGTCTACGGGCCGCCTTATCCGGCCGGAGTCGCGGGCGCATGGTCGCGGATGTCGGACACCGTCAGCTACTTCACCGAGTGGTCGAATGTTGTTGTCGCCGTGGCGATGTGGTTGCTGTGGCGCGACCCGAAAAGTGAGACCTATTGGCGACGCGTGCTGCGAGCTGACAGCCTGCTGATGATCACCGTCACCGCGATCGTGTATGCCCTCCTGCTTGCCCCGACGGAGCACCCGACGGGGTGGTCGGCCTTCACGAATCCGTTGCAGCACATTGTGGTTCCCGCCGTCACGGTGCTGGTCTTCGTGATCTGGGGACCGCGTGGCTGGTTCTCTTGGCAAGTGGTCGCGGGGGCTCTCATCATCCCGATGGCCTGGGTGGCCTGGATGCTCGTGCGGGGGACGATGGTCGGCGCCTACCCCTATGAGTTCGTCGACCCCAGCGCCCACGGGTATCCGGCGGTCGCGGCGACCATCGGGCAGATTCTCGTCTTCGGGGTGCTCGTCGCGCTGATCTACTGGGGGATCGACCTGGTGATTCGGCGCCGCACCAGCACCCGCTGAGACGAGAGCAAACTCAGTCGGCAGCGGCAGCAGCAAGGGCCCGGTGGCCCATCCGGCCGATGACGAAGGCGATGAAGCAGAGCATCGAGATCACGAGTGCCGACGCGACGAACCACCCGGCGAGCCCACCCTTTTCTGAAGCCATGCCGGCGTTGACGACCGTGGCGATCAGGCTCAGGGGAGCCACCAAGGTGGCCACCACCGGTGCATCCCACAGCGCCACGCCGGCCCCCGGACGGTAGCCGGCCATGGACAGCGCGACGAGGAGGATCACCGCGACGGCGCCATACCCGATGAAGAACAGGAAAGCTGTCTGCGGGCGGGTGCCGAAGCCCACCACACGTGAGAGCACAAGCACGCAGAGTCCAGCCGCCACCCCACCAGCGTGAACGGCCGCGCCAGCTTCCGAGTGGCAGCCGGCCGCGGTGGCCCTTCGATGCGGCGCCTCACGCAGAGCACCCTAACGACACGATCGATGTCGGGTTCGGGGTAACCACGCCGCACTACCGACCGTGGGAACGGGTGCCCGGGCGCGCAGCGCGGCCGCCCTGTGGATAAGTCGCGCCCTCCGGTGGCGGGATTCGTGATCCTGGGTCAGGCTTTCTCCGAGACGACCAGCGCGGGCTGGGTCGCGATGGGGGAGGACGAAACGTGCGAGAAGGAAAAAGGACAACCGGACGGGCGCGGGTCGCGCTCGCCGGTGTGGCGAGCCTGGCACTGCTGTCCGGCTGCGACGGTGGCGCCGCAGACCCGAGCCCCTCGACCTCGAACACAACGGCCACGACGCCGCCCTCCCCGACATCGAGCAGCACGCCGTCGACGGAAACGACGACGTTATCGGCAACGACCACCGGGTATGTCCCGGTGAAGCCCGACTTCCCGGCCGCCGCGAAGAAGCAGACCCTTAAGTCCGCCGAAGCCTTCGTGAAGTACTACTACGAGCTCGTGAACTACGCGTACGCAAAGCCCGAGGCCGGGCTCCTCGGGCCTTTGGGGACCGACGATTGCAAGAGCTGCAAAAGCTACGAGAGCCTTGCTGCAGACCTGGTCGAAAAGGACCAGCACTACGACGGGCCCATGGTGACCTTCGAGAGGGTGAGCTTCTCCACGGAGGACCTCAAGAATCCCTGGATCATTTTCAACGGCGACCAACCTGGTTCTCGCATCGTTGACGCCAATGAGAAGACGGTATACGAGTCGAAGAAGATCGCACTGCACATTCGCGTAGTCCTGATCTGGACGACAGACGGGTGGCGAATCCAGGAACTAGCAAACACATGATGTCTTCACGCAAGTGCTTGTCCGCCGCACTACTCGCCCTCTTGATGTGGGAGGCGCTGCCACAATCCGCGATGAGCGACAACTGCCATGAAGTCTCGTGCAATAACGAAGGCAAGGGATTCCTGGTCGCGAAAGACATGTTGAAGCTGAGTGGTGGGCATGTCGCAGGCACACCGCAGCAGTTCTACGACTACGGCATTTCCCCCTACTGCGGTGGCGTCGCACCCGAGGAGCCCGGCGGCGTCGAGTGCACGGTCATGAAGATCTATTGCGACGACAAGCCCGGCAATGGACCCGCCGTCTGGGTCTTCCAGCGGCGCATCAACCCGGATACACCCTGGGAGCGCCAGGGCTACACCTGCTATCCCAACCTCATCCCCGGCAAGGTCGACATGGACGCCATCGCGGCGGCCTTCCACCGCACGACCCTGGCGACACCCGCGCTGCACATCCAGCCCGAGCACAACCTGACCCTCGTCACCTTGCCCACCTACTTCGAGCTCGAATGGCCGAAGGCGGGCTTTCAGCCCGACGAGCTCGACGTCCTCAACCCGCGCGACTGGTTCGGGATGACTGTCACCGTCCGCCCGACCCTTGACTCGGTCACCTATGACTACGGCGACGGCGCCACCTCCGGCCCGACGACCAGCCCGGGCGGCCCCTATCCCACTGGCGACATCGTGCACAGCTATCCGTCCGCCGGCACCTATACCGTTCGCGCCGACGCCGTCTATCGCGGCTACGTCTCGATCGATGAGTCCGACTGGATCGAGATCCCCGGCACCGTCGCCATCCCCGGCACGCCGGAGGAATTGCGGGTCACGACGGCCCGCAATCACCTCTACCTCCCTGGCAATTGAGGCTGCCGACGCCGAGACTGCCGCCGCGACGACGCGACGCGCAAACACTTTGGCGCGGGCGAGCCCGCCTGGTCGTGGGCGGCCCGGTGCTCTCGACCTGATCGACACGGCACCAATGCCCCCCTTTCGGCGCGACTCACCTCCTCGCGGATCGAACCAAGCTCGCCATCCCGGGGCAGGACGTCAGATCCCAACCTCCACAGACGACGAGGGTCACAAGACAGGCAATCCCCTCAGCCGACGGCGGTCTCGACCGTTGACGGCCCACCTGCCGCGTCAGCGGCGTCTGCACGCATCTCGGCGGCATACTCGCGTGGAACGACATCGAGCGTTCGTGGGATTGCCCCCTGCACGGCTCGCGCTTCGCCGCCGACGGCACGCGGATCGAAGGCCCGGCGACGGCTGACCTCGCCTCTCATGAACAAACCGCACGGCGGCTGAGCGCTATCGGCCCGACAACGGCGAAACAGCGTTAGCGTCAAGGCACCCGACCCAAGGAGCCCGGCATGGCAACCGACGACCGCGACGTGATCGCCGACATCATGCGCAAGACCCGCATCGCGATCCTGACCTATCAAGACGCCGAGGGCCGACTGGTCTCGACGCCTATGGGCACTCAAGACTTCGAGGATCCCGGCACGGTCTGGTTCATCACCGAGGTCGCGACCGAGAAGGTCCGAGCCATCCTTGCCAATCCCCACGTCAACGTTGCGTATGCCAGCGACAAGGGCTGGGTGTCCCTGTCCGGCACCGCGCGCCTGAGCCGCGACGACGCCAAGCTCAAGCAGCTGTGGGACGCCTCGGCGTCGGCGTTCATGAGTACGGATGTCGACGACGCCAACAGCGGCCTCCTCGAGATCACGGGTGACACAGCGCAGTACTGGGAGTCCCCGGGGAAGGTGCCCATGTTGGTGAAGATGGCCAAGGGCCTGCTGGGCGGCAAGGCCGCCGACGAGGGCGACGCGCCCGTCGTCGAACTCTGAACCAAGGTTCAGGCGCGGCGTCGACAACGGCAGGCGCAGTGGTCGGCCGGTCGCTCGCTAGAGCACCGAGAAGGTCCCGGTGAGAGACCGGCCGGTGAGCGCGGCCAGTGCGTCAGCAGCCGTGGCGTGCGTGGCGAGTTCGGCACACAGCCGCAGCGCCGGGACACTAGCCGCGCGGGTTTCGGCGGGGAGGTCGATACCGAGGGCTCGGGCGAGATCCGCGCTGTGGACCGTAAGTTCGAGAGCTCGGGTCGCCAAGTAGTCCGCCAGTCGCATCCGGCCGAAGGGTGTCGAGACCGTTTCGTCGCCGGACGATGTCGTCACGAGTTCCTCGACCCGGCGCGCGATGGTGAGCGCCATGTCGCAGGGATGGGCACCCAACTCGACGCCGGCCGCGACCCCTCGAGCCGCCACCGAGGGGGCGTCGGTTGCCGTCCGGGCTGCGGCGAAATAGTCAGTGGCAGAGGCGATCCGGGGGCCCCCGCTGTCGGGCGCCGCGAGATAGGACTCTATTGTCAGATAGGCGCGGGTCGTATGCCCGAGCAGATCGCGCAACCTCCAGCTCCCGAGTCCAGCATCGTCGAGACGACTCACGGGCAGTGCGCGCACCACGGCTTGAAATCCCGCCGATGCGAGTCGGAACCAGGCGCGAACGTCCTGTTCGCCGCGGACGGCATCGTTGGCCACCGCCTCGCCACCGTCACCCAGTTGAGCGGATGGGCCCCACTCGGCGAGCGTGTCGATGACCGCAATCGGGTCGAGCGCTCCATGACCTCGGGCCTCGGTCTCAGCGAGTAGCCGCCGGCTGATGTCCAGGGATGGTGTGGGCACACGCGCCCGCAGCGCAATGTCCGTGATCCGCTCGGTCAACCACCGCACATTGTCGAGGCGAGAGTGCGCAGTCAGGTCGCCGGCCGACAGTTTGACCAACTTGGCGCGCGACACCGCGCTCGCCATCGGCCCGGCGTCGAGAATGTCGCGGACGATCTCGACGTCGACACCAGCGCGCTGGGCGAGCAGGTAGGTCTCGGTCAGTGTCGAGACCATGGTGATGAGGAAGTGATTGACGATGAGCTTGGTGGTCATGGCCGCCGGGACCGCTCCACACCGAACGATGCGCGCACACGCCGGCGCCAGTAGTGGCTCCACCCGGTCGACGTCCGCGGGGCTTCCGGCGAGCATTCCGATGAGTTCCCCCGCCTCGGCGGGCAGGCGCGACCCCGACACGGGCGCCTCGACATACCGGCCACCGGCGGCGAGCACATCGCGCCCGAGTGCAGCGGAATACTCCGGTGATGTCGTCGCGAGCTGAACCAAAGTTTTGCCCGTGAAGCCGTCGAGCCGGCACGCGCCGCGGCCCAGGACCTCGTCCAGCGCCTTCTCGTCGATGAGCATGACAAAGACGATTTCGCACGACGCGATCAGTTGCCCCGGCGAGGAGGCCGCGTGCGCGCCCAGAGCTACCAGCCGTTCCACGGGCGCACTCGAGCGATTCCAGATCGTCAGCGGCAGCCCGCTCGCCACCAGGTTGCGGGCGATGGGCTCGCCCATAGTGCCCAGGCCGATCAGACCCACCGATGTCATGACATCCTCCTGACTCTAGGACGTTTGTCATAGTGACACATCTAGTACGATTGTCATAGTCCATACCAACGTCCACAGCGAAGGAGGAGATGGTGGCAGGTCGCCCCGGCCCCCGGGACCGCATCGTGCGCTCAGGCGTGCGGCACCTGCGCGAGCACGGCGCGGATGGCATGGCGCTGCGTTCGGTCGTTGCGGACGCGGATGCCCCGTGGGGGTCCTTTACGCACTATTTCCCCAGCGGCAAAGACCAGTTGCTCACCGAGGCGGTCACCTGGTCCGGGCAGTTCGCCGTCCACCAGGTCGGCGACTATCTCGCGCGGTCGCGCAAGCCAGACCCGCAGGGTCTCGTCGATGCCGTCTTCTCCTGGTGGATCGCCGATCTGGAGCGCGACGGCGTCACGTCCGGCTGCCCGGTCGCTGGCACGGTGGCCGACGGACAGCTTGCCGGAGTTGTCCGCGAGGCCTGCCGAGTGGCCCTGACGGATTGGCAGGATGCCATTCGCCTGGCGCTCCGGGAGATGCACGTGCCCCCCGCCCGGGCGCGCGAGTGCGCCACCATGCTCATCGCCGCCCTCGAAGGCGCCCTCGTCCTCGCCCGCGCCGAGGGCAGCACCGAGCCGTTGCGCGCGGTGCGCCGACAACTACGCCGGCTCTTCGCTGCGCCGGCCTGACGACCATGCCCGCAAGCGCTCCACGAACGCCGCGGCGCGCCTGCTGCGGATCAGCGGCGGCGTGGTGTGCTGCCCACTGACAGGCAAGCCGGTGACGACATCGGCAGCTGTTCAGGCCACCCGGGTGCGGCGACAAGAGTCGCCGCTGACGATATTTGTTTGATTGGGCGGCATGACACGCAATGCCCCGCGGTCCGGTGCTCCGGGCGCCGACAACGCCGCCCCGACAGCGCAGGCGATCGCCGATCAACTCTGGGGTCGACGCAACCGCTCGATCGAGTTGCCGCCACCTGGCGCACCAAGAGTGCTAACGATTCACGTCGCGCTTGTCGGCTCGGAGCCCGAGATCTGGCGGCGGGTGGAGGTGCGGGACACCCTGACCCTCGATCACGTGCATACGGTTCTTCAGGTCGCCATGGGGTGGACCGACAGCCACCTCCACCACTTTGGCGGCCCCGGTGCAGGCCCATCGGAACCGCCGTGGTTCGTCACGGCATACGACGAGGAGGACGGGACGGCCGAATCCTCGGCCCGCCTCGGCCAGGTGCTGTGCGCCCCGGGTGACGGGCTGAGCTATGTCTACGACTTCGGCGACGACTGGGTCCACCACCTCACCCTCGAGAGCAGTCGACCGGCCACGGACGCAGTACCGACAGTCCGGTGCCTCGACGGCGCTGGCTCCTGCCCACCCGAGGACGTGGGCGGGATAGGGACCTGGAATGCCCTCGCAGCAGCGCTGCGCGCCGATCCCGACCCGCACGCGTTGATCGATGACCTCAGCATGTATGCCGGCTGGTTGCCCGAGGGGACCGATCCCGACGCTTTCCCCATCGACGCCGTGAATACCGAACTCTCACGGCTGGGCGACAGCCTCCGGCTGCCGACCCCACACCCAGTGGTCGAAGAGCTCGTCAGCGGGACGACCCCAGACGTTCGCACCGAGTTGCGCGAACTGCTCCTGGCGGCTCATCGTCGACGCGACGTCTCCGTCAGCGACGAGCAGTGGGTGGCGCTGCTCCGCCCATGGCAGACCATCCTCGACCTGGCCCACCCCGACGGCATCCCACTGACCGCGGCGGGCTGGATCGCGCCCGCGCACTGCGAACGGCTGTGGCACGAGAGCGGCCTCGCCTGGGAGTTCGGGAAGGGGAATCGCGAGCAAAACACACCTGAAGTGCATCTCTTGCGCGAGGACGCGGCGGCCGCCCGACTGATCCGCCGATACAAGGGGCGTCTGGTCCTGACCCCCTTGGGGCGCAAGGCTGTGCGCGACCGGGAGTCCCTGCTCGACGCCATCGCGAACTACCTCCTAGACACCGGCGAGCAGTTCGATCAGCATGCCGCTGCGGTGACCCTGCTCCTTGTCGCGGGAGGCACCTCGCCCGGCACCGGGTCCGAGGCCGGGCCCTTCACGATCACCACCGCGGTCGGCAGGTTGCTCACGGACATCGGGTGGCGCTCCGGGAGCCCGCACGGGTTCCAATACGGGGTGCCTGGCCTATTTCGCGTGCAGCGCGCGTTGCTCCCGGGCAGGATCGCCACGCGCGCCGATTTCACGGCGTATGCCGAGCCTGCACCCCGCGCGCTGGCGCGTCGCGCGCTGTGGCCGAGAACCTAGGACACCCATCGAACATACGTCCCGGTCTTGAGGAATTCGGCCAACGACGGTTAGCCTGGCTACGCCCGCGCCGGTCGCGGCCTGCGCGTCATCCGATGTGGCGGGAGCACCGGCTCCGCACGCAGCGTGGCCGCAACCCGCGATTTGCCGCCTGCGCCAAACCCCCCGGAGCAAGCCCGTGTCCTCTCGATCCCATCGAGTCCTGTCCCTGTCCGATGTGGCCGCACTGAGCGCGACAGCGGCACTTGCGAGCGCCGCCCCTGCGGGCGCGCAGAGCAAGGAGATCTACGTCAGCCCCAGCGGCAACACCCGCGGTGACGGCAGCCGCAGCGCGCCCCTGGAGAGCATCCAGGCCGCTGTCGACCGGGCCACCCCCGGCACTGTCATCAAGCTCCTCGCTGGCACCTACACCGGCAAGGTCAAGATCAAGAACTCCGGCACCGCCGCTGCCCCGATCCGCATCATCCCCGCCGGCAACGGCCCGGTGAACGTCACCTATGCCTCCAAGCCGGAGTCGTGCACCAACAGCCAGCCCGCTGGCGACCGGACCTTCACGATCAGCGGTGGCGCCGACTACTGGCAGATCGAGGGCCTGAACATCAACAACGGCATCTGGATCAACGGCCAAAAATCCAACAGCGCCTACAGCTGGCTGACCAACCTGGTCAACAAGAACAACTACCTCACCCGCCGCGCGGTCCCCGGCCACGGCGCTCGCAACCCTGCCGCGCTGTCGGGCCAGATCGCCTACCTGCGCAAGGTCACCGGCGCCGGCGACATGGACTCCGCCGACGGCATCAAGATCATCGGCAACAATCTGACCGGCCGGGGCATCTACGGCGCGCTGACCAGCAATGGCGTGATCAGCAATAACAAGATCTCCAAGATCCCGTGCGGCATCGGCCCGGGCATCTGGCTGATGACCTTCTCCAACAACTGGAAGATCACCGGCAATGACGTCTCCGACATCGCCATTTCCAAGGCCGCCCACTTCATGCAGGAAGGCATCCGCCTCGGCAGCGCCGCCGACTACAACGAGGTCACGGGCAACACCGTGCACGACCTGCCCGGCGACGGACGCGGCATCAACACCGACGTCGACGGCAGCTGGAACTACATCCACCACAACACGGTGACCAATGTCGCCATCGGTTACAACGACCAGATGTCCGGCTGGGGCAACCGCTGGGAGTACAACACCGTCACGGGCTACCGAACGTATGGCTTCGGCTTCCGGCTGATGGATGCCCGTCTCGCGCAGCCGTCGCTGGCCAGCAGCTCCTATCTCTCGATCGTTACGTGCAACACCACGGCCGGAGCCGTGGGCAATGCCAAGGCCCTCGGTGTCGGCGCGATGATGAATGGCACCTTCACCAGCAACAAGATGCCCTTCATCTGGCTCAGCAAGAACCTCACCAACTACTGGAGCGCCAGGGGCAACAAGTGGAACGGCTCCTCCGCCGTCCCCGACAAGAACCCACCTCAGTCCACCGCCGGCTGCTGACCCGAGCGCCATCCTGACTAGCCGACCGGCCGCCCCGATCAGGGGCGGCCGCCCACCTCGCCCAGTCGTGTGGTGACGATCCGGGTCAGGAGTTCGGCAGGCAGGTCGACGTCATCCGGGAGCTGGATAGCGCCTTTGGTCGTCGGGATGCCCAGATCGGCCAACTCCGCGGCGAAAGCCTGAACGACGTTGCCGGAGTAGGGATAGATGCCGATGTGCTTGGCGGTCGACATGATCGCCAGGACACCCTTGCCGGCCACCACGAGAGCCGGCATGGCGTACTTCAAGCCCTCGGTCGCGTCGGGCGCGACGGCGCGGGCGACGGCATACAACTCGGTGATCCTGGCGCGGCGCGTCTCGGGGAGGGTGGCGAGGTAGTCGGCTACCGGGTGGTCGCTGTGCGCGGTCGTTTCCATGGCGCTCTCGTCCTCGATTTGTCGCCTGCGTCGCTGCTTTCGCCATCCACCGTATGCCGCGGCCCACCCCGGGCGCCGGAGTCCGCGCCGTGGCAGTTCTTGAGCCCCCGCCGTGCCATTCTCGTGGCCGAGACGTCCCGGCTCGCCGTCCACCTGCCACGATCGTGCGTATGTCCCTGCCGCGGCTTGCCGACCTCTTGTCCAGTCTTGATCGTGAGACACACGCGGAGCGTTGCCAGCGCATCGTCGCCCTCGCCCGCGCCGGGCGGGGCGGGCCGGAAGTCGGCCAACTGCTCGAGGGCCTCGCCGTGCAGAGTGACTATCACGCGGTCCTCGCCGTCCTCGGCGCCGCGGTCGCGGGCGACCACGTCCTCCTGGAGCGGCTGGCTGCGCACCGGGCACCTCGGGTGGCTCGGGCAGCCCAGGCGCGGCTGCCCTTGCCGGGCTCGGCCGAGTCGCTCGCCGAGGGCTACCTCGCGTCCTCGCCCAACGATCGCCGGCTGCAACGCCGGCGGTTGGCCCGCGAGGGTCGGCGTGACGTCATCGATCTGCTGATCGGCCGCAACATCGCCGATGCCGAGCGCGCCGGGCTCCTCGCCTCCGCCTCCGAAGGGGTGGCCGCGGCCCACCTGCCCGACCTGGCCGATCTCGTCCCGAATCTCGTCACACTGACCAACCGTCACCCGCAGCTCGTGCTGGCCCACCTCAACACGCGCCTGACACGAGCGCCACTGCCGGTGCGCGATCACTGGTGGCGATGGGCGGGTCCCGCGCTGGGCTCTCTCATCCGGCACGACCCCGGCGCCGTCCTGACGCTGCTTGAGAGCGACGGTCCCAGCGGTGTTCTCACACCAGCAGTTGAACGAAGCCTCGGGGCCCTCCTGCGACACGACGCCGGCCGCACAGCTGCCCTGATCACGCACCCACACAACGCGTTTCGGCACCGCCTCCCCACCGGCCTAGTGCGGTATGCCGCGCTGCTCGCTCCCGAGGACCGGCGCCGCATCGCGAGGCACGTGGCAGATCGGGACGAGTTGCTGGCCCAGTTCCTCGATGCCCTGCCTCCGTCCGAACGGGCCGAGGCTTTCGACGCGGTTCTGACAACGACCGCCGCGGGGCAACGGACGTGGTCGCACGACCTGCTCGAGGTGCTCCCGCGTGAGGTACGGCATCGCGAGGTCCGCCGCATACTGGCACTGCCGCACGTCGGTGCCGACGTGCTCGAATCGATCGGTCTTCGTGGCTTCCTCCCGGCCGACGAAGCGGCCGGCCTCCTGGGGCCGGCACGCCACGCCGCGGACGCCGAAGAGCGGGCGGCGGCGTATGCCGCTCTGGTCCAGTCGGCCTCCCGGCAACGTGATCCGCACACTCTGGCAACAACATTCGAGGCACTTGATGACCTGCGAAACGAGCGCGACCCGGTCCGGCAGACCGTCGCGGCGGCCCTCGCCGACATCCCGGGGTGGTTGCTCGTGGAGGCGGGACTGGCGCGTGTCGAGGCCTTCGCGACGGCCGCAGCGACGGCGCGCGATTGTTCGCCGGGCACTCTCCACGCGTTGCAGAGCGTGGCCTGGCGGGCCATCCGCCAGGCCTTGGAGAGCGCCGATCTCGACACCGCTCGGGCGGGTCTGCGGATGGTCGACACGCTCACCGGGCCGACGGGCCTGACCTGGATCCCGTCGTTGACCGGGATTCGGCATGGCGGCGAGCAGGTCGTCATCGACGCCCTGGCGCCCCGTTTGCAGACCGCAGCCGGCAAGGACGACTATCGGTTGTTGTTCACGCTCTGTCAGGCACTCGGTGAACGCGGTTGGGGCGTAACGGTTCTCGATGATCTTCTTCGTCGAGCGCTGCGAGCACCCTCGGACGCAACGGTGCGTCGCGCCGCAGAGCTGTGGCTCGACGACCCGGCGACCCGAGCGGCGCGCGTCGGTGAGGCCCTCCAAATCGACGAGTCCATCGCGGTGCTGGACGTGGTCCAACAGACCCTCAGCCGGCGTCGCCAGGACCTGCTCGGGGTGCTGTGGAAGCGCAAGTCTCTCGGCGGCCGGCTGTGGGGACGCCAGGCCGCTTACGTGCCCATCGTGCCCGGCCCGTTCACCCGATGGCTGCCCCGCCAAGTCACGGCGTATGCCGCAGCCCTCACCACACTCCTGGCCACCCCCAGCACCGCGACCTGGACCGCAACGTCGGCGATACGGACACTCGGCCGCCTCCCGGAGGTGGGTATGACCGCCGTCGAGCCCTACCTCGCTGATCCCGACGTCGCTCGGCGTGAGGCGGCTCTTGCCGCACTCGCGTGGACGGACCGCCCCGGGGATGCCCTGGAGCAGCTGTTGGCCGTTCGCTCCGGTGACGAGGTGCGGGTCGCGATGTATGCCGCAGGCCGGTGCCTTCGCGACACCCCAGGTCGGCTGGCGTTGCCGATGATCCTCGATGTGCTTGCGGACCCGGCCGCGAAGGTCACCGCCCGGAAGGAGGCCGTGCGTCTGCTCGGTCTGATCCGCGTGCCCGCCGCCTTGGACCACCTCATCGAGATCGGCCTGGACGACTCGACCCAGCGCGATGTGCGGTTCGCCGTTGCTCGGACCGTGTGGGGGTGGCTGGACGACGAGCGCTCCTGGCAGGTCCTGGGAGCGGTCGCCGCCTCCGGCCGGGAGGGCGCCCGCTCGATCGCCGAGACCCAGCCGACTCAGATCCCGGAACGCCACCGGACGCGGTATGCCCGCCTCCTGCTCCCTGGGGCTGACGCCGACGACCCCACGCTGATCGCGGCGCTCGCGCGGTGGGCCCCATGGTTGCCGGAGGCAATGTCGCTGCTGTGCAGTCGGATCGCTGCGCTGACGTCTCCGAATCCTCAGCTAGTGACGAGTGCGATCCTGGAGGCTGCTCGCCACGGCGCTGGGGTTGACCCCCTCATTGCACGTGTCCGTGCGTTTGCCGCCCAGACAGTCGTGTCGGACCACCCGGGCGCGGGACAGGTCGCGGATCAGCCTGTTCGGCAACGTCTCTCGCTACTCGCCCTGACGGCGACAGATCTGCCCCCGGGTGAAGTGGCCGACCACCGCGCGACGCTCCTGACCATCGCCGGCGAGCTCGCACCATACGACGATCTGCGGGGTCTGGCGATCATGGTGGCAGCGCGAGCGGTCGACTGGGACTCCCCGTTGCCCGGCCTCGAGATTGCCATGGCCCTGGTCGACGAACCGCTCCGCTGCGCCGACGTGCGGGCTGCCCTCGACTCGTCACTGGCGCGGTATGCCACCCGGCCCGCCCCATCCTGGATCGACGCCGTGGACGCACTCCTGTCTCGCGACGAGCTGGCCGCGGGCGTTTCAGCGTTATCGCTGGTGGCCTGGGCGGGCCCGCAGACCGGATGGAATGCGTTGTGGCGCGAGCGAATTCGCCACCTCCGCGGGAATACCTCCCGTGTGCTGAGCACCTGGGCGCGTGATGTCGTCACGGGCCCGCCGACCGTCAACCCCGGCTGACGACTCTCTGGTTCGGCACCGGACGGCCGAGAAGGTGGGGAGCGCGCGAAGGGCGGCGTGTATGCGCGCGAGGTCGCGGTCGACGGGCAGATCTGCTTAGCGGGTTTAGCTCGTGGTTCACTCTGACAGTAAGACTGTTGCCTGCCTAGGTGCTCCCGGGTTTCGTGACTCGCACGC